>CAZNNX010000069.1:1760-15616 GCA_964574485.1 uncultured Saprospiraceae bacterium
ATCTTTCAAGCTATTAGCCATCTCATATAACTGACCAAATTCCATGCATATTTTCGCCGTTTTATCTGAGTTAAAACCGTATGTTTTTTCAAATTTTTCAAACATTTTAGAAAGATTTTCAACAGCAGAAGGAAATTGACCACCCGCATTATTAACGAGAATATCTAAGGTTCCCACTTTTTCTTTAATAAAATCTACGAGTGAAAGCAAATCTTCCTCCGATCTGATATCGCAATTTTTATAGAGTAGATTTTGAGGTTCCCCCAAACTTTGATAAACTGCTTCCAGTTTTTCTTTTTTTCTTGAGGCAATAATTACAGTATGAGCGCCAAAAAGCAATGACTTTTTTGTCATTTCAAAACCTATTCCAGTTGCACCACCAGTAATTAATATAATTTTATTCTGTAATAAATGAGATTCAAACATAAAATTAGAGCTGTTTTAATGCAATAAGCGTGGCTTTTAAAAAATCGTCAATATCTCCATCAAGCACTCGTTTGATATTATGGGTTTGATGGTTGGATCTATGGTCTTTTATTCTTTTGTCGTCCAATACATAACTACGGATTTGAGAGCCCCATTCAATTTTCATTTTTCCTGCCTCTAGTTTTGCTTTTTCATCATTTCTTCTGTCAATCTCCATTTTATACAACTCAGACTTAAGCATTTGCATGGCTTTGTCCCTATTGTTGTGTTGAGATCTGTCTTCCTGACATTCTATTACAATTCCGGAAGGAAGGTGTCTAACCCGAACAGCAGATTCGGTTTTGTTAACGTGCTGACCACCCGCACCGCTCGCTCTAAAGGTGTCCCATTCCAAATCTGCCGGATTGATAGTAATTTCAATACGATCATCAACCATAGGGTAGACGAAAACAGATACAAAGGAAGTTTGTCTTTTGCCCTGGGCATTGAATGGACTGGGTCTTACAAGGCGATGCACTCCATTTTCTCCTTTCAACATGCCATAGGTATAAGCACCATCAATTTCAATGGTAACAGATTTTACTCCTGCAACATCACCATCTACTTTTTGTAACTCTTTCCATTTATGATTGTGTTTTTCAGACCACATAACATACATTCTCAATAGCATCGATGCCCAGTCGCAGCTCTCTGTGCCACCTGCGCCCGCCTGAATTTTCAGCATGCAGGATAATGAATCTTCAGTCTCATTTAAAGTTGACATAAATTCCAGCTCGTCGATGGCAGCCAGAGTTTGCTCATATTGAGTGTCTACCTCTTCAGAGGTCATTTCTCCCAATTCAAGAAATTCTTGCATGACGATTAGATCATCGAGAAGTTGTGCAGGAATCTGATATTTTTTAATCCAAAATTCAATTTCAGAAATCCCCTTAAGAATTTTTTCAGCCCTGGATGGATCTTCCCAAAAACTTGGGTCTAGGGTATGTTTTCTTTCTTCTTCTAATTGTTGTTTTCTATTGTCAACGTCAAAGATACCTCCCTAAAACTCCCAATCGGGTTTGAAGTTCTTGTAATTGTTCTTGTGTCATAACTAAAGGATTGTATTAATTTTTTCAGCAGCTGCCTCTAAAGTTTCATCTGTTTTGGCAAAGCAGAATCTGATGTATTTTTGATTGATTTTAGTACTGTAAAACGAAGATAAGGGGATTGTTGCAATTCCGAATTCTTTTGTAATTCGTTTGGTAAAATCTATATCTGCTTCTTCACTTATCTCTGAGTAGTCTGCAATTTGAAAATAAGTACCTGCCGAGGGCGTCATTTGAAAGGATGAATTTTTGGTCAGATCCAGAAATAAATCTCTTTTCTTTTGGAAGAAGGAGGGTAAATTCAGGTAAACTGTTTCGTCTTCAAGATATTCAGCAATGGCTGCTTGCATGGGCGTATTGACAGAAAAAACATTAAATTGATGAACTTTCCTGAATTCAAACATGAGTTTTTCATCTGCCACCACATATCCCAGCTTCCAGCCAGTAGCATGTAATGTTTTACCAAATGAATAAACAGCCAAACTTCTGCTGCGTAGTTCGGGATATTTTAATACAGAGTGATGTTTTTCAGATTCGTTTAAAATGAGGTGTTCATAAACTTCATCTGATAATACTAATAAATCGTGTTTAAGTACAATTTTACTAAGACTTTTCATATCCTCGTCTGAAAATATAGTTCCCAAAGGATTATGAGGTGTATTTACAATTATCATTTTGGTGCGATCTGAAATGCGATTTTCGAGCTCTGACCAATCCATTTTCCAATCGGGCCCTGACAAGGCATAAGTTAGAGGAGTTCCACCTGCTAAAAGTATGGCAGGGATATAACTATCGTAAGCTGGTTCGATTACAACCACCTCATCTCCAGGATGGATAAAGGCCAAAATTGTTGAAAAAATTGCCTCTGTTGCACCAGGGCAAATCGTTATCTCAGTATGGGGATTGTATTCTGCATGGTATAAATTTTGAACCTTTTGTGAAAGTATCTGATTCAATGGCAAAAATCCAGGCATGGGAGCGTATTGATTCATTCCTGTTTTCATATATTTATACACCAGATCAATCAATTTGGGGTCACAAGGGTAATTGGGAAATCCCTGTGAAAGATTAATTGCCTTATATTCATTAGCAAGAGCTGACATTACACTGAAAATAGTAGTGCCCACCTGCGGGAGTTTGGAATGGATTTGCATAGTACAATTTTTACAAAATTATAAAATATGTTTGAGACAAGACCCATCTAAAAGTGGTAAAGCATCGTTTTCTTACAAAGTAAATTAATTCTAACCAGAATGAAAGTAAAATTAAAAGATATAGCTCAATTAATAGGTGCTCAAATTGAAGGAGATGGTGAGATATTTATTGAAAAAGCTTCTAAAATTGAGGAGGGAACTGAAGGCTCTATTTGTTTTTTATCGAATGAAAAATATGTATCCTACCTATATAATTCACAGGCCTCTGCTATTATTGTTTCATCAGAATTTACACCCACCCAAAAAGTAAATACAGCACTTGTTCGGGTAAAGGATGTCTACAGTGCAGTTAGTAAACTACTGCATTGGTATGACGAGCAAAATCATGAGAAACGTGAGGATTCTTACATTCACCCCATGTCTTTTATTGATCCCACTGTGGTATTAGGAAAAGGAGTTTATGTAGACGCTTTTGTTTGCATCGCCAAGAATGCGAAAATAGGAGATCATGTCGAGCTTCAAGCACATACCTATATTGGAGAATCAGTGCAAATTGGCAAGAGGTCAAAATTATATTCAGGGGTAAAAATAATGCATCAGGTGCAAATAGGTGAAGATTGCATTATACATGCCAATGCGGTGATCGGATCTGATGGTTTTGGTTTTGCTCCGCAAGAGGATGGTACTTATGTAAAAGTTCCTCAGCTGGGTAATGTTATTTTAGAAGATAGGGTAGAGGTGGGTGCCCAAACTGTTGTAGACCGTGCAACCATGGGAAGCACCCTAATTCAGTCTGGAGTGAAATTAGACAATCTGATTCAAATCGCCCATAATGTGGTTGTTGGAAAGAACACAGTAATTGCAGCACAATCGGGAATTGCAGGCAGCACAAAAATTGGAGAAAATTGCATGATTGGCGGACAGGTTGGTATCGTGGGTCATATAGAAATAGCCAAAGGAACTAAAATTCAGGCGCAATCGGGGATTAACAAATCAATCAAAAAAGAAAATGAAGCTTTTTTTGGTTCACCAGCATTATTATACAATGATTTTTTAAAATCAAATGCTGTGTTTAAACAATTACCAGAGCTTTTGAAAAGACTAGATTCTCTCGAAAAAAAATTAAAAGATTTATGATTAATCATTATATTGAAGTCTCAAATATAGAAAGACATGCAATACATAAATCAATTAATCAGACAACTTCTCGCTGATGAGAAATCTGTGACCCTTACAGGGCTTGGAAGATTGGAATGGGTTCTAAAAGAAAATGACAGAAAAGCTTCAGGGCTTCCCCAGTATGAATTGGTTTTCAATACAGAGGTAAAGAAAGACAAAGATACTAGCATTGAATCCTATATCAACAGTGTTAAAACAGTTGTGGATCAGAAATTATCAGCTGCAGTATACTTAAAAACGATAAAAAAAGAACTCCAAGAAAAAGCAGTTTATGAATTGGAGGGTATAGGATTGTTGCTTTCCTCTCATGAAGAGGGAATATATTTAATTCCTTATCATACAAAGGTACAGGAAATTAACCCTGCAAAACATTTAAGACCTACTAAAACAGTGAGTCAGGAGGAAAAAATTGAAATTATCAGAGAAGCAATTTTAGAACAAAATCCACCAAGAGTAAAAGGGATTGAGCGGAAAAAATCAAATCTTTCTCTTTATGTGATCTTAATTTTACTCTTAGGTTTCGGTGCAATCTTTATTTACTCAAATCAGAGCATCGAACCGACAAATATTGCTGAGTTAGAAAAAGAATCTAAGGAACTGGAAACTGTAGAACCTGCTACAGTAGATGATAGTATTGGAATGAACAGCATAGATAGTAGTCTTGAAATTTCTGCAGAAACCCCTGAAAAAGAAAGCAATGTAGAGGTAGCGACTTCTGTTACACCAAATAATCCAAAGGAAGCTGTAATAATTGTTGGGGTATTTAAAGATCCTGCAAATTTGAATAAATTGTCTTCAAAGTTAAAAGCGATGGGTTTTGGAATCTACGAGTTTAAATTGGATAATGGGCTTACTCGAATTGGTGCAAAAGTTCAGTATAAAAATGAAAATGAATTAAATTTAGTTTGGAATAAGCTAAAAAGAGATGTTCAATCCTCAGCTTGGATTTTAGAATAGCCTGAGTTAATCTACAATATAAAATAAAAAATGCGACACTTTTGTGCCGCATTTTTTTTGTTTTATGAGATGACTGTTAATCTAATACGATTATATCAACTCTTCTATCAACAGGGTTGCCATTTTTGAATCCTGCAATTGGCGATTCAGATCCTTTTGCTAAGACAGTAATTTTTGTCTCAGACATACCCAGGCTTACAAGAAAATCCTTCACTGAATTACATCTACCTAATGAGAGAGCATAGTTTTTCTCAGCACTGCCATCTTTACTTGCATATCCATATAAATAAAGTTTACTAAAATCTCTTTTGTTCAGTTCCTCATAAACTGCTTTTAGCTTAACTTTATCATTTTCTGTTATATTGGTAACATTAGCAGCAAAATAGACTTCGTGAAGTTTATTGTAATTGAATGGTTGTTTTTTTACAGCCTCTTTCAATTTTTCAATTTCTTTTTCATTTGCAGCAATAGCCTGTTCTAAGTTTTTATTGGTGGATTCTAATTTGCTGACATTTTCGCTCAGGGCTTTATTTTCAGCATTCAACTTTTCCTGAAGGGTATTTAGCTGTTTTATTTTTTGTTCAGTTCTGACCAATTTTTCGCTTGTTTTCGAATTTTCATCTTTTACTGAATCAATGCTTATTTTCATTTTGTCGATTTGCTTCTGAATTCTTTCATCTTTCCCAAATCTGTAAGCTATCATTACTTCGTGTTGAAACCCAAGACTATTGATGAGTTGCATGTCAGGAGTAACTTCAAAATTATAAGCGATAAAAAACTTCTTTTTAAGTTCTATTCCTAATGATGCAGTAAGTGCAGAACTATAATTTTGCCAATTACTTGATCTGTAACCAACTGAACCCCAAAGTAATCTATTCCAATTCATTACAAAACTGGCCTCAGCCTGGATCGGTAAGCCAGGGGTATACCTTACGAGGGCAGTAGGTCTTAAAGTAAATGGTTTTTCCTTTCCAAATACAATATCATAACTGGCTATTCCCAGAAAGTGTCGGCTGTTAATAAATGAAATTTCTTTATCACCCGTATTTTCAAAAATCATTTGATTATTTAATCCTTGAAACATGGAAAAGCCAAGATTCAATCCATACAAACTATAATTTATCCCTGCACTTAGATCTACATTCGTACTGTTTATCAAAGTCGAAGATAATTGCACATCATTCATGTTTTCAATTTGAGCAGAGGAAAAATCAAAATTTTGATGAATGAAACCAACATTCATACCCAAACTTAATTTATGATTGATTTTCTTGCTGAAAGGAAAATGATAGGCAAAGGAACCCATACCACCTACTCTTCGTATGATATGCGATTGATCTGTGTAAATCATGGCCCCGATTCCAATATTAGAACCTAGTACAGGAGTTTCAAAACTTAAAATACCAGTCATTGGCGCATTGGGCATAGAGGTCCATTGTCTTTTTAGATTGATATTAATGGATCCGACTTCAGCATCACCTGTTCTGGCTGGATTGTATAGATAATTATTATATTGAAATTGGCCCAAGACTGGTAATTGCTGAGCTTCAGACTGATTGAGGGCACTCAAAACCAATAATCCCCCCAAAATAAATTTGATATGTTTCATTTCTTTCTGTTTTAATGATTGAGAGTTACTTTTTTAATGTGAGTGCACCTTTGTATTCCTTATCTTCTGCCTTGATGATATAGAAATATGTACCGTCTGGAAGTTGTTCTCCAGTGGCTTGATTCGTACCTGACCAATCGTTTGCATAATTTTCACTGTAATAAACCTGTAATCCAGCTCTGGAAAAAACACGAATGGTATAATTTGTCAATTTTTCCACAGATTGAATCGTCCAGGTATCATTAGCTCCATCTCCATTCGGTGTAAAATAATCATAAATTTTGATGGGTAGTTCGATTACTTCAACCTGAGTTGTTAATGTTGTACTACAATTATTGAGTGTAATGGTTAAGGTATAATTACCGCTATTACTAAGCATGGCATCATGAATAAGCACATCAGCTTGGGAAGAATTGAATCCATTAGGACCCGACCAATTATAGGTTGCACCGACAAGACTGGGGGCAATAATTTCTATAGTCCCTTTTTCGTCTACGGGAGAATTATTCCTTTGAATGGTCAATTGCGGTAATTGATTAATTCTAACAAAACTAACTGCGGGAGTAGAACTACAACCACTCGGATCAGTCACAACCAAAGTATAAAAACCTTGATGATACATCTGACTTACATTGGAAATACTAATGTTTTGAACACTATCTATAAAACCATTTGGCCCTGTCCATGCGTAACTAACTCCGTTGATGGCGGGAGCAGTTATTGTAAGTTGGTCACCTTCACATAGTGGTCCATTGTTGACTAATGCAGTGGAAATGACAGGAGGTAATCCGATATTTATTTGAATGCTGTTTGGAATTAAAGTACAACCATTGGCATCTGTAATGGTAAGTTGATATATACCTGTATTTAATCCACTGATAGAAGAACTCGTTGACGTATTTGACCAAAGGTAGCTGTAGCCTGGTGTACCTCCGATTGTAGTTGCCTGAATTTCTCCGGTATAGTCAACACAATTGATGTGTGAAGAAGAGATGGTTGCAGACATTAGCGTACTTGGTTGATTTACCAATTGTGATTTCGTTGCAGTACATCCATTTGCATCTGTGATCGTAACGTCAAAGTTGCCAGCAACTAAATTGTTTATATCTTCCGAAGTCATTGCATTTGACCAAAGTATCTGGTAAGGCGTGGTACCACCATGAATTGTTAAATCAATAGAGCCATCCGTTCCACCCAGACAATTGACATCGTCTGCAATACTTGTTGCAGCCAATAAAGCAGGTTCGCTAAAAAAAGTTAAATCAGAGATGGTACATGCGTTATTATCAGTAACAGTAATGTTATATGTATTGGGGCCCAATGAACTTATGTCTTCCGATGTGCTACTGTTTGACCATAAGAAACTGTAAGGGCTGGTTCCGCCTGTTACAGTAAGATCAACAGATCCGTTGTTGGCACCGAAACATGTGATATTAGTTACATTCAAGCTTACTTGTAAAGCTGTAGGTTCAGTGATCGAACTTGAGTTTAATATAATACAACCATTATTGTCAGTTATCGTAACCTGATAGCTGCCTGCCGATAAACCTGATATATCCTCTGTGGTTTCATTGTTGTTCCATAAAAAGCTGTAGGGCGTGATGCCTCCGCTGGTAGTTAAATCTATGATTCCATTGTTAAAACCATTACAATTGATCATAGTGTTACTGGAATTAACTGCCAAAGGTCCAGGTTCAGTAACTGTTGATGAGCTTTGAATGATACAACCATTGTCATCTGTGATGGTGCAGTCATAAATACCCGCAGAGAGATTAGCCAGGTCTTCTGAGGTGCTTGCCGTATTCCATAAAAACTGATAGGGAGAGATACCACCTGTAATGATTTGGTCAACAGCTCCATTTGATCCAGCATTACAAGAAATATTAGTAATAGCTGAATTGAATTGCAGGGCTAAGGGTTCCTGAACAATTGCTGTGATGCTCAGCTGGCAAAAATTGGCATCAGTCAAAGTGAGCGTGTAGGTATTCGGTGAAAGACCACTGATAGAACCAGTCGTTTCTCCATTAGACCAACTAAAGCTGTAAGGTGCAACACCTCCCGAATTTACACTTTGGATCTGTCCGTTATTATTGCCGTTGCAATCAACATCCGTTACAACTGGAAGTGTTGTTAAAAGACCTGGTTCTGTAATCGTGTAGGATTCAACTACAGTACAAGCATTATTGTCTGTTAATGTAATGGTATAGGAACCGGCAATCAAACCAGTGATGGTACTTGTCGTTTCTCCATTACTCCAGTTGAAAGCGAAGGGAGCAGTTCCATTTGTAATTGTTAATTCAATTGACCCATTCGAATCTCCATTGCATAAAAGATGTTGAAGATTTGAACTTATGCTTGGGCATTGTGCATAAGACTTCCCTATAAGTAAGGAAAATGCAATGAAAAGCAGAAATTTTAAATTCATAATAAAATATTAGTTAAGTATGGAAGTAAAAATAAAAAAAATAGATAAGATGTACAACTATTTACTATACTCCTCTATGAAATCAGTCAGCTGCCAGGCATCATTGACATGGTAATCGCCAATGGAGGTTCTGCGCAAATTACTTAGATATGCTTGGTTTTTCAATGCAAGTCCAAAATCAAAGGCAAGTGATCTGATATAGGTTCCTTTTGAACAGTTCACTTCAAAAATCACTTCAGGAGCCTTGAATTCAATAATATCAAAGGAATGAATTTCTATTTCTCTGAGTTTAATTTCCACATCCTGGCCTTTTCTAGCCAAATCGTAAAGCTTTTTTCCCTCTTGTTTTATGGCAGAGAATAGAGGTGGTTTTTGCATTATTTTACCTTTAAACTGCGTACTGGCCTGAATCAGGTCTGCTAATTCTAGGTGATCAATTGAAATGGGCTGCGTCTCCTCTGTTTCTGCATCATAGGAAGCCGTAGTGACCCCTAATTTGATACTTCCTTCATAAGTTTTACTTTGTCCCATGAGAAGATCTATAGACTTGGTGTATTTTCCTGTGCAAATTAATAAAAGACCTGTTGCCAATGGGTCAAGGGTTCCGGCATGACCGACTTTTATTTTTTTATTTCCAGTTATTTTTCGAAGAATAAATCTGATTTTATTAACAACATCAAATGATGTCCAGTGTTTTGGTTTGTCGATTAAGAGAAGGGCTCCTTCCTCAAATTGGTAAGGTGGTTTATAGTTCATCATGTTAAAAAAAAGAAGCGCTAAGTTAGCGCTTCTCTCCTTAGTTTTTAGTTTCCGTATCTGTTTTGTAATTGCCTAGCCATGATTTTCTTAGATCTAAAGCCTCTGTACTGCAATTTTCTTCCAACAAAAATGAATGTTTTTGAGGAGTTCTTACTTTTCTAAGTGCTGCAGATAGTTTAATTTCTTCCAAGGGTAAATCTTCAACCATTTTACCCCTTTTTTTTAACCTTTCTCTTTTTTTCTTTTCCTTATCAGAGATTTGTTTTTCCCTTAATACTGTTACTTTAAGCTCATAGCCCTCTACTGCTTTACTGGCATAGGAACTAAGTTCGGATTGTATATTCGTCATGTTCAATTCAACACCATCCCATTCCTTGATCAAATCACCAACTTTCAAACCCAGATCTTTTCTGCCAAAATCGTCAATTGCTTTATCACTGGCAACCTTGAGCATTGATTTTTTCATATCAAAACCAAAACCACCCATTGGATTCAAACCAAAAACAGACAATTCATCCGCAAAACCCTTATCTGTGTATATAATCCCTACAGATTTCATCAGTTCAGCAAATGGAAGTACATCAGTGCCACCCACATGGGCATTCAAAAATGTTTTCATTTCTTGAAACCCTGAGATGGAAGCAATCTCTTCAAATAAGTCAGCATCCTTGAATGGTTTTTCAATACCATATTTTTTGGAAAGACCAGTCATAAGGTCTTGTAAGCCATATTTTCCTTTCGAAAGATTTCTTAATTTAAGATCGATACACATGCCAATCAAAGCTCCTTTTAAATAAACATTAGCATACTGATCTTTATTTTCGTCCAGGCAGGTTTTGCTCATTTCGGTGAAAGAGAGATTCTTTTTGAAAAATTCTGAGGTAGAAAGTTTTTGAGACATCTGATTCAGAAAACGCTCAACTGAAACCAGGCCTTGTTTAACCTGAACATGTTGTGCGGCATATTCGGTTACACCTTCATAAAGCCATAGATGTTCAGACATTTTAGGATTGATAAAGTCAAAATAATGAATTTCTTCAGAATGAATGGAGAGTGGAGTTACGATATGAAAAAATTCGTGAGCTGCAACATCTCTTACTGATTGTGCAATTTGTTTAGATTCACCCTCAAACATACAGTAGAAGGATGAGTAAGAATGTTCCAAGGCACCAGCTGATCCAGACAGATAACTTTTCCCTGCTTTATTGAGAAAAATTAAAAAAGCGTAATGGTCAACAGGTAGTTTTCCTCCTAAATAAATTCTTTGCGCATCCAATACAGGAAAAATTTCATCAACCAGGTCTTTAGATTTTACCTTCCCTGTGGGAGAATAAGTATGAATTAAAACTTTTGTATCCCCAACATAGATAATGGCAGTATCAGCAGGACCAAATAATATTGGCGAATCAACCAATTTATGATAATCTGAAACTTCGAAAATATCTGTATTTTCATCACCGCCTTTTCTATTTAGAGCCGTACCTGCATATAAATTTGTGGGTCTGTCGATTTCGATCTGAATTGGATTGTACTCATGTCCTTTGAAAAAGCCGAAAATACCATGGTTGTTGAATACAAAGACCTGACCGGCATCGATATTGGTTCCCGCGGGTTCAAAAACAACGTTATCCTTTTTTGTATCCCAGCTATCTTCAATTGTATAGGTTATCTGAGCCAATTTTTTTGATGATGGAATCAACCAACTATTGTCATCTGTTTTTGTAAAGTTCAGCAACTGACCACTGCCATCATATGCTTTAAAATCTGTTACAAATCGCCCAAAATCGTAAATCGAATAGGTTCCGGGAACCATTTTAGGAAAATGGAAACTCATTGAATCCTTTTGAATACCTTTTACATCAAGGCGAATAAGCAACTCGTCCTGATTGACTTGATTTAAATTGGTGTAATACTTTAAGTCCAAATTTTGTCCAAAGAGTCTGGACAACTGAAGCAAAATGCAAAGTAAGAGTAAATGTTTCATCAGTAATTTATTTGCAGGTAAATATAGGTAAACTGCCAATTACTAAAATCTGATTTTCTGCGAATTCATATTTTCAGCGGATAAACTACTCGATTTTGATAAATTTGATGGTCTTATTGCCTTTTTTACCAATAACTCTCAAATAATAAACAGCAGGGGTTAATGATTGGCAATCCAAATAAACTTCTTTGCTTTCCTGTCTTAAAAATACTTTTTTGTAAATTCTGCCATCTGTGCCCACAATCTGCACTTCAGTTTCTTTTTCAAGCATAGCACTACTATGTAAAATACTGATTGTTTTTGTAGGATTGGGAACTAAATACAAGGACAGGTCTTCCAATGTATTTGTTGAAGTATTGCTGTTGTTGATTTGTTGTTGATATAAACAGCTGCTATCGCCATTCACATAGAGTTGTACCATGAAGTTGCCCGCGTTGGTATAAGTATGTGTTGGATTTTCAGTAGTAGCAAAACTACCATCTCCAAAGCTCCAATTCCAAGAAAAGGCATGAGCGGTTTGACTGGTAAATTGATAGGTGTTTCCCGTATTATTGAAAGAAAACATGGGATCAATTACCTTGACATAAACAGGGATATTTGGACTAAAGCAAGCTGGTTCCTGTACTTCCCAGTCATACAAATAGTACCAGAATGTTGAGGGAGAGGTTGTTGATGAAGAACTTGTAATGGAAATCAGATTGTTGATTGTATAAGGGTAGGTTGCACCTGCATTGTTTCTGTACAAATTGACATTGGAACCACCAATGCTGTATTGACCTGGCCCTGGAATTTCAAAATTCAGTACAACTCTTTGCGCCCCAGCTGGAATGTTTAGAATGACCGAATCTAAAATTTGACCTGAACCATTAGGGCCTGACCATAAGTATATTCTTCTAGTGCCTGCTGCACCTGCATTCGTCCAGGCTGAATTTATTGTACAGGCCTTGTAGGCAGTAAAATTCTGTGTTCCTCTGAAATTGCTATTGTGATAACCGCCCGTGCCAAAATTTCCATCAAGAGGACCAACCCTTTGTGGTATTGATAAAATCATTTGTCTGACATTAAAAATAGTATCGTTGAACAAGGGCCCGGATAAGAATACTGCGCTGGTGTCCAAATCGTTGCCATTGACATCAGACCAAATAATATCGCCCAATGCTGTAGCACTTAAACTAGCAGTGGATCCTATGCAAATTGTATCATTCTGACTTTGAGGAGAGGAGGGAAGTGTAATGTTGATATAATTGATGAACGTATCGGCTCCAATAGAATTACTGACAATCAGTTGAACCTGATAATTACCACTGCTGCTGTAATTATGTGTTGGATTTTGCGACAAGGAACTATCTCCGTCACCAAAATACCATAACCAATTTTGTGGAATCTGTGTAGACTGGTCTGTAAACTGAATCGTAGAGCCACAGGAGTTGATCACCTGCTGACTGAAAATTGCAATGGGAGCGTTGGTAGGCGTAGCACAAAAGAAAGGTAAATCAAAGGCTTCTGTCTGGTCAGTTCTTGAACTGGATGAACCCTGATCAGCGCTATATCCCAGACCTCTGCGGGCAAAAACCTCCCAGATTAAACATTGATTGGCTCCATTGTAAAGTATGGAATCCGCTCTGAGAATTGCATCCCTGCCATCAATAAAACCAGGGTTACAGGGTTGTAATTTCATGCCATCCATTACCAGTTGTAAGGTTTTGTTATTGCCTCCATTTCCACTATGCAAATTTGAATCAAATCCATATCTGTTTATCATGGCCCAGTTTAAATCCCACAACATACTGCACCAGATAAATCCAATACCGTGTGGCATAGAAATACTGGTTGTATTGTTTACGTCGTCATAGGTGAAAGGATTGATGTTCATATCTGTTGTATAGGGGGCATTTCTGATGCCATTTCCGCTTATGGGCTGTGAATTGGCATAGGTGCCCACACCTCTGACCTGGGTTGATGAATCACCGGATTTTTGTGTTAGCATCAGTCCCATGAAATCAGACCAGCCTTCACCCATCTGCTCGTCATTATTCAAACAATTGGCATTGGAAGGGCCGCCAGTGAGTCGATTTGAAATGCCATGCGTGTATTCATGAGAAACTACTAAATTGTCAAAATCGCCGTCTTTGTTGAACCCGGGATTCGCATTAACCAAAGTTGCATTGACTGTCTGACCCGAATTTATCTGGTTGATTAAACTGGCGCCATCTATGTCGGAAATCATTATGGATGGAATGGTAATGCCAGGATCTGTACCTCCCATGTTAATGGGTGC
>CAZNNX010000070.1:0-15588 GCA_964574485.1 uncultured Saprospiraceae bacterium
TCTTTCTGGCGACTAATATCCTCTGCTGAAAGGACTTTGTTTTTTTCTATTTGAGATAAAATGGCACCAATATCTTCCACAATAAATAAACTTGCATCTGAATTGCCCTTTCCTAAAAAGGCAGCGCCTTTATTGGTAAGCATTACATTTCTATTTTTCTCCTCAATGGTAAAAAGCAAGGGTGTATCTGCTTTAAACATATACTTTGCCTGCTCCTGCAAATAGTGGTTTTCTGTTTTTTGTAAAATAGCACCAATACCCGGTTCGCTCAAATATTTGATTAAAGCTCTGTTTTTGGGTAACCCGCGATATGCTCTGAATAAATCCAAGCCCCCTTGTCCCTCTTCTACACCCGTATCTCCTTCTGCGATTTTCTGCTTGGCTGTTCTTAAATAGTCGTTTACAATTTGTTTTTGTGCTTGAACCAATTGTTCTAAGGCTGGTTTCAAAGATTTGTATAGTTCTTCCCTATTATCCTTCGGTGTAGGTCCAGAGATTATCAATGGTGTCCTGGCGTCATCAATTAATACTGAGTCAACTTCATCCACCATAGCAAAATGAAACTTTCCCTGTACTTTTTCATCTTCAGAATAAACCATATTATCTCGCAGATAATCGAAACCAAATTCAGAATTCGTTCCGTAGGTAATATCTGCCTTGTATGCCTTTTTTCTCCCTTCCGAATTAGGTCTGTATTTATCAATACAATCTACAGTTAAAAGTAAAAAATTCAACAGGGGTCCGTTCCACTCCGCATCTCTTTTCGCAAGATAATCATTCACGGTTACAATGTGTAAACCTTCTCCAGGCAAACCATTCAGATAAGAAGGAAGGGTTGCAACTAAGGTTTTCCCTTCCCCTGTTGCCATTTCAGATATTTTTCCTTTGTGCAAAACAACTCCTCCTATCAACTGTACATCATAATGAACCATATTCCATTTTACAGGATTACCTGCGGCTGTCCAATTGTTTTTCCAAAATGCCTTATCTCCTTCAATGCTAACATAAGATTTTGGTCCCAATTGTGCCGCCAGATCTCTATCAAAATCTGTTGCACTTACTTCTAAAACTTCATTGTTAGTAAAACGATAGGCCGTCTCTTTGACAACTGCAAAAGCTTCGGGTAAAATTTCTTCCAAAACTTCCTCTATCATTTGATCTCTTTTTTTCACCAGTTGATCTACTTCCTGATAAAGTTTTTGCTTTTGATAAATATCCTCAATCTCTAAAGCTTCCTGCTTAACTGATTTGATATCCTCATCTATTCCTTTTAAATAATCCTGAATGGTTTGGCGAAATAAGTTTGTTTTATTTCTTAGCTCATCATTGGATAATGATCTGAGTTGTCCATATACTGCATTGATTTGATCTACTATGGGTAAAATATCCTTGATATCTCTATCTTGTTTGTTACCGAATAACTTTTTTAGAAAAGAAAACATTATTGTAAAGTTTTATTGTTTTAATATTCTTACAAAAATAATACTAAAATATGCAAATACTGACAAATCTAAGTCGGAATGATTATTTTTAGAACTTTGCCGTCTTTTTGGCATTTATTTTGACCTTTTGACATCAATGCGCATGATATATGACAAAGTATTTACCTTTTACGCTCTTATTCTTTTTCCTCTCCTGTAAATCCGGTAAGGAAGAATCCAAAGCTCTTGACCTTCGTCCCTATTATTATCCCTTAGAAAAACTGACAGAGGGTTTGGTTTACGAATATATTGATGAAAACACGGGTCAAATCTCCGATTATTGGTTGTTCCGATTGGTAAAAGATGACGCTGGAGATAAATTTTTAATCAGCACGGGCTACAACGCCAAAGGAGAGCAAACCCAGTATAGTCGGGAATGGGTTGTCGCAAATGGTACCATATTGAAAGATTATAAGTTTTACACCACAGATAGTACAAGTGGTAAGAGCATTGTCAGTGAAACAAAGATTGAAGAAAATATCATTTTTCCTTTTTCCCCAACAAAGGACAGTACAGAGAAATATCGTTTGCGACTTATATTTTCTATTCTTCCCGATACAGCTTTGAAATACGATATGGTTAAAGACAGATACTATGCAGGTGACACCCTCATTTCCTTTTTAAATCAAAAAGAGAAGGTAGCTCACTTTAAAGCGAGGGAATATTTTGTTTTGGAAGACAAAGTGAATGGCGGACACTGGAAAACAAGTTCTGAAATAGATGAATTTTATGCTCAAAATATAGGATTGGTTTATAGTTACAAAAAAGTAGCCGACACTGAATTGAAGCGAAAATTAAATAAAATCCTGTCTGTGGAAGAGTTTAATGCCCGATTCGAAAAGTAAACATTCCCCCGCATAATCTTGTTATCATTAAAAAAATATGTTAGTATCTGTTTTTAGAAAAGCCCATTTTAACGCAGCCCACAGAATTTATAATCCTACTTGGTCAGAGGAAAAAAACGAAGAGGTATTTGGCCTTTGTAATAATCCTTTTTTTCATGGACATAATTATGAGTTGGAAGTTAAAGTCACTGGGCCTGTTGATCCCGAAACAGGTTATGTCATAGACATCAAGTATTTGGCAAATCTCATTGAAGAACATGTTGAAAAATCTTTTGACCACAAAAATTTAAATATGCAAGTGGAAGAATTTAAAAATCTAATTCCCTCCGCCGAAAATATTTGTATTGTTATCTATCAAAAATTGAGAAAACACCTAGCCGGACATTTAAAATTGGGAGTGCGTTTGTACGAAACCCCACGGAATTATGTTGAATTTAACGAAGATTAGTTTTTTTCATTTCATTCATAAAAACATATCTCTTCCTAACCCCCTTTGCCATAGCCAGACTAAATTGCCAGCCTGTTTTTCCATCAAGGAATCCCGCTTGTATTATGAAATGTTTAAACAAGCGAAAAAAAGGTTTTAAATAAAAATGGTATAAGTTTAACTGTAAATTTTGATTATTCCTTTCGACTGCTAATAGTCGGGCATACTTATCTATTTTTCCTTCAAACTGCTCAAAATTTTCTGCAGTGTAATGATTTAACCTACTTTGTAAAAATCCAATTTTTCCATCTACTCTCATTTCTTCATGAACTGTCACGGGAGGATAGTAAGCAAATCCTTTTTTAAAAAAACGTATTACTTTATCCTTTTGCACTCCACTGTAATAAATTCTTTTTGCGCCGATAAAAGTATTTCTCCTAATCCAATAAGCTTTGTACTCTTCTTTCAAGTTGAGAATTTTATGAATTTCTTCAAAAAAAAGCAAATCAGGCCTTTCGTCAGCATCTAAAAGCAAGACCCATTCATGCAAGGACTTAAGAATCGCTCTGTTTTTATTGTCTGCATAATTAATAAACTCTTGTTGTAGGAGTTTTAAATGAAATGATTTTGCTAACTCTACTGATTTATCTGTACTTCCTGAATCAACCAAAATAATATCATCGCTTTGACCCACCAAAAGAGGCAAAAGCTCCCTCAGGTTTTTCTCTTCATTCAAACAAGGAATAATTATGCTAAACTTAACCATAAAAAAAGACCTTCTCAAATTGAAAAGGTCTTCGAATATACATCATATTTATCATGTAAGCAATTAGAGTTTTTGCTTTACTTCTTTCAATTCATATACTTCAATCTCATCCCCTTCTTTGAAATCATCAAAATTTTTGACAGTCAGACCGCACTCAAAGCCAGCTTTTACTTCCATCACATTATCTTTAATTCTTTTCAAAGAGCTTAATTCTCCATGAACACCTTCTTTTTTCGGGAAAATTACAATACTATTTCGAATCACACGCACATGACTGTTTCTGTTTACCTTACCACTTTGAACCAAACAACCTGCCACATTACCTACTCTGGTAATATCAAATACAGCCTGTACAGAAACCAAGCCAATTGTCTCTTCCACTTGTTTCGGTTCCAACATTCCTTCCAGTGCCGACTTAATTTCTCCAATAGCGTCATAGATAATGGAGTAAAGTTTTATTTCAACTCCCTCTTGTTCTGCTAATTTTCTAGCCATTGGGTTAGGTCTTACCTGGAAACCAATGATAATGGCATCAGAGGCAGCAGCAAGATTCACATCCGATTCTGAAATTGGACCCACTGCTTTGTAAATAATATTGGTTTGTATTTGTTCTGTTTTTAATTTCAGTAAGGCATCAGATAGTGCTTCAACGGATCCATCCATATCTCCTTTTACAATCAGATTCAACTGTTGGAAATTACCCACTTTTAATCTTCTTGTAATGTCATCTAACGTAATACGTCTGGTTGCTCTAATTTGCTGTTGACGAACAATTTGTGCTCTTTTGTTGGCAAGTTCTTTTGCATCTCTTTCCGCTTCCATCCCCTGCACTTTCTCCCCAGCCTGAGGAGCGCCATCCAGACCCAGCATTAACACAGGAGTGGAGGGTCCGGCTTTTTTTATACGATTACCTCTTTCGTCAAACATCGCTTTGATCTTGCCATAATGTTGTCCTGCAACAATTGTGTCACCGATTTCCATCGTTCCGTTTTGTACAAGAATTTTAGCAACATACCCTCTCCCCTTTTCAATTGATGCTTCCAATATGGTTCCAACGGCTCTTCTGTCAGGATTTGCTTTTAAATCCAACATTTCTGCCTCAAGAATAATTTTTTCTAAAAGCATTTCAACGTGTAACCCTTTTTTAGCAGAAATATCCTGACTCTGGTATTTTCCACCCCATTCTTCAATGAGTAAATTCATACCGGCCAATTCTTGTTTAATTTTATCGGGATTAGCTCCCTCTTTATCTATTTTATTGATTGCAAATACAATCGGTACACCAGCAGCTTGTGCGTGACTGATAGCTTCTCTGGTCTGGGGCATGACACTATCGTCGGCAGAAATGATAATAACGGCAATATCTGTTACTCTGGCACCTCTGGCACGCATCGCAGTAAAAGCTTCGTGACCAGGTGTATCCAGGAAGGTTATTTTTCCCTTGCCCGGCACCAAAACCTCATAAGCTCCAATATGTTGTGTGATACCCCCGGCTTCACCTGAGGCCACATTTGCTTTTCTGATATAGTCAAGTAAAGATGTTTTACCATGATCCACGTGGCCCATTACCGTAACAATCGGCGCTCTGGGTTTTAAATCCTCCTCTTGGTCTTCTTCCTCTTCTACCAGGTCAATTTGCTCCTCTGCAGAAATAAATTCTACTTTAAATCCGTAATCGCTAACAATTAATTCAATAATATCTGCATCTAATCTTTGGTTGATAGAAACAAACTGACCCAACTGCATACAATTGGTGATAATATCTGCTGGAGAAACATCTAAAAGTCCGGCTAATTCTGAAACAGAGATAAACTCTGTTACCTGTAAGATGCTTTCCTCATCTCCTTCTTCCTCTTGTCTCTTTCTTTGCTCTTCTTTTTTCTCATCCCTGGCCGCGCGGGTGGAACCAAATTTTTTGACCTTTTTATTTCCGGAAATGCGGGCCATTGTTTCCTTTAATTTATCGCCTACTTCTTTCTCGGAAATTTCTTTTCTCTGGTCTTTCTTTTTTGATTTGTTGTCATCCTCAACAACTGCTGGTTTGGGTCTGTTTTCTGTATTTACCTCAGGCTTGGTAATTTTTGTCCTTTTTCTCTTCTTTTTTCTTGCATTTTCCTGTGCGGTATTTGCCTCTTTTTTGGGATCAACCTTAGGTTTGACTAGATCTTCCTCCTCATCATCCTTTTTCTTTTTCTTTTTATCTTCGATAGAAATTTTACCAAGAATTTTCAAACCCTTCAACTGAGGAGCTACTGTTTTAATATGTGTATCATCCTCTGTAGTTTCTTTAACCGGTGCCGATGAAGTTTGTTCGACAGGATTTTCTACTTTGGTTTCCTGTTCTACTTTTTCTTCAACAACATTTTGTACTGTCTCTTGAGTTTCTTTTTTCTTTTCTGTTTTTGGCTTCTTTTCTTCCAGATCTATCTTACCTAAGATTTTAGGCCCAGTTAGTTTGTACTCGGGTTTTTCTTCAACGACTGGCTTGATTTCCTCTTTAGGTTCTTCAACAAGCTCAACTTTTGCGGGTTCTTTAAAAAGTGGTTTTTCAACTTCTTCTTTTTTGAAAGGCTTCTCCTCTTTTTTAGGAAGATTTCTACTTCCAATTGTTATCTGATCTGCCTGCTCTTTAATAGCCATGGATTTTTGATAAAACTTAGCCAAGGCTTCAAACATTTCGTCTGAAATCTTCGCTGTTGGTTTATCAACAACTTCAAAGCCATTACTTTTAAGAAACTCTACCACTGTTTTGGTTCCGACACCTAGTTCGGAAGCAACCTGTACTAATTTTTTAGACATGCTGTTTTTTAAATTCTTAATACAATCGTACTGATCTCTAAATTAATCAATACCTTTTCAAAATTATAAACATTTATGAACTAATCTTCCTCTTCATTTTCCAATTCGGCTCTTAGAATGTCCATTACTTCTTTAATTGTTTCTTCTTCCAAATCAGTTCTTCTAACTAATTCTTCCACCTTCAACTCTAAAACATCCAAAGCTGTATCACAACCAATGGATTTCAATTCATCGATAATCCAGTCTTCAATTTCGTCACGGAATTCATCCAATTCTACGTCAAAGTCCATTTCGTTTTTCACAAAACCTTCGCGGAATACATCAATTGAGAAATGTGTAAGCAAGCTGGCTAACTTGATATTTATACCTTTTTTTCCTATAGCTTTTGAAATTTCTTCCGGATCTAAATAAACTGCAGCTTTTTTGGATTTATTATCAATTTCTATAGACTTAATCTTTGCCGGAGTTAAGGCTCTTTGTACAAAAAGGTTATCGTTTTGAGTAAAATTGATTATGTCAATATTTTCATTTCTTAGTTCTCTGACAATTCCATGTATTCTAGATCCTTTCATACCCACACAAGCGCCTACGGGGTCAATCCTCTCGTCGTATGATTCAACAGCTACTTTTGCTCTTTCTCCGGGAGACCTCACAATTCCTTTAATGGATATCAGACCATCTTCAATCTCCGGAACTTCTTGCTCCAACAATCTTTCCAATAGTTTATTGTCCGTTCTTGACAGAATTACGGTAGGGCTATTATTTTTCATGTCAACCCTGTGAATAACAGCTCTGACAATGTCTCCCTTTTTAAAAAAGTCACCGCGAATCATTTCTGTTTTGGGTAGAATCAATTCCGATCCACTTAACTCATCAATTACCACCAATTCCTTCTTTAAAACTTGACTTACCTCTCCCAATATCAATTCCCCAACTCTATCTACATAATTTTTATAAACCTTATCTTTTTCCAGTTCTAAAATTTTGGAAATAAGCGTTTGTCTGGCCGCCATGATAGCTCTGCGACCAAAAAATTCAACTGTTACTTTTTCATAACACTCTTCCCCAACTTCGTTATCTTCATCAATACCAAGAGCATCTGTGATAGATATCTGGTACTTATCATCTTCAACCTCACCATCAGGTACAATTTCTCTCTTTCTCCAAATTTCTAAATCTCCTTCAGTTGTACTGACAATGATGTCAAAATTATCATCACTGCCATATTTTTTTCTAATTAGGGTTCTGAAAACGTCTTCCAAAACTCTTACCATTGTTGGTCTGTCAATACTTTTGATGTTCTTAAATTCCGAGAAGGAATCCATCAGATTAATACTCATACTTTTATAATTTAAGAATAACTAATTTGAATTTTATGAAAAACTAATTTTTACCGTAGCAGTTTTAATTTCACTGAAATCTATTTCTTTCAAAACTTGAACTTTTATCTTTTTCTTTTCATTTTGAGGAGAAACCTGTTTTTCTTCATATGAAATAATAATACCGGAATCTTTACATTCTGTTAAAATACCTTCTTGCTCTTTGCCGTTTTGAAACAAAATCAAAAGTGTTCTTCCTGTATTTTTTTTGTACTGTCTTTTATGAACAAGAGGAACACCTACACCAGGAGAAGAAAAGTCTAGCGTGAACGGCTCTGTTATACTTTCGTCTTCATCCAGAAACTTTGACAGACTCCGGCTCAAATGTACGCACTGTTGCAAGCTAATGCCCTCATCGGTATCCATAAAAATTTCAAAATGCCTCGCATTTTGCTTTAATTCAACCAAAAAGTAAGATTCATTTTCGGACTGGTGTAAAAAATCATGCAGCCAATTCTGAATTTTATGTAATAGGTCCATACTTCATTTTGAGCTAATAAAAAAGGGAACTACTGTCCCCTCTTTTAAGAATTCCATCGTTGTTAGTGCAAATATAAATAGTTTTTTTAATTTGTTAATATCTTTTCTGGATTATCTTAAACAGCATATTTTTTTTAAACTTGTAACAAAGTATCGACTTTATGAAAAAAATATTAATTATCTGTTCCATACTTTTTCAATTTTCTCTTTCAGCACAGTATCCTTCTGGCATAGCTTGGGAATACAGAAATAGTTACACAGAAAAAACATTTGATAAAACTAAATTCAAATAGCTTTTTTAAAATCTTAATCCTAAGGTTAAGAGTAACAATCCACCTCTTTCAAAATTAATTGATCTTTGATTATTTAATGAAGACGTGGGATAGTACGGGTTGTATTCAAAATTTTTAAAGAATAGCTGATAAGAAAGGTCTATAAATAGTACCTCTCCCTTAAATCCGGCCCCGATGCAGATTTCATGTTGTATGTCGTCCACCCCTTTTACTGCGACCACAAAAGGTGAGGTTTGTATTTTATATCCCGCTCTTAGCCTGAATTTTTCATAAGCTAGTTCACCCCCTATTCTTACCCTGGCTACTGATTGATAATTTTCTTTAATCGCTTTATTCACCTGATTCAAATAATCTCGATCTTGTTGTGTGGCAACTGTATCTGTAAGTTTTAATGAAAAATTTGAACTGCTGTAATTGATATAATCAGCTTCAACACCTACAAATCCTTTCAATTTGGACTCTTTTTCGCCAAAGGTAGAACCCCAAGAGAGGGAAAATAACCAGGGACTATTAAAATTGTGCTCATATTTGGCTGTAGGTGAAAAATAGGGATCATCTTCCGGGGTTATCCTTAAGGTATCGTCCCATATCACAGCTCCAGACAATGAGGTAAAATAGGTTTCTGTTAAAGCATAGGCTGTCGGTGTGTGTACGGCTAAACCTATTTTCATTTTTGTATTAATTCTGTAAATAAAACCTATTTTTAAGTTAATACCCAAGCCCTCCACATTTCTGTCTTCAGAAAATTTCATAGACTTGAAATCAATATTGTTGGAGAGATCTTCCTCAAAATAATCTCTTTGATCTCTGAATTTTAAAAATCCAATACCGAGAGTAGCTCCGAGGTATAATTTATGTTTATAGCTTCCCGCAAAAGATAAGCCCAATTCATTATTTCCTCCAATTTGTCTGATGTATTGCGATTTCTTAATATAATTTGAATCTTTTAAAGCCCCAATATAAAGATTTCCACCCCCAGGATTATCAATCAAATAAGCATTCCAGGCAAGCTGTTCTTCAAATGGATTTAAACCTGAAGGAGCTGTATTTTGATTATTTGCCTGCTCAACCATATTAACCAATCTGGAACCTGTAGAAATTCCCTCCAGTTGAAATGATCTGTTAAAGGAGCTAAGTCTATTATATGAAATACCAAAATTGACATTTTTCCAATCCTTATCCATTTTACGCGTATAAACAAAAGCCAAGCTACCCATATTAAATGAGCTCCTGTTGTCATAACTATTTGGTCGGCTACTATCAGACACAAAGGTTGATTTTATATCTGACAAATGGAATCCCAAACAGATACTCAGTTCTGATGTCCGAAAAAATCCTAAACCCGCTGGATTTAAATTAACTGCAGATAAATCTCCACCCAAAGCACTCATTGAAGATCCTGTAGCTGCAGATCTTGCTGTTGTAGAAAATAATTTTTCACTAAACAAAAGTGCATCAGCGCTGTTTTGAGCCAACAGTGTTTGTGCAAAAAATAAAATAAAAAGAATCCTCATATTTTCCCTTATAAAAGCAAGATCAGATCCTGTAAATTTGAACTGTTTTATCTTCTTCCTCCTCCTGAACTTGAAGAACGATTAAATGAACCTGATCCTGAACTTCTTTGTACACCATTGGAACCGTTTGAAGAAGATGGTTGATAGGAACCAGAACCACTATTTCCTCTGTCCATTCTACCGCCATTATTAAACGAATCGTTGTTCTGATAACTATTTTGATATGAATTGCTAAAAGTACTGGATCTTCTCGGTTCGTTATTTTGTGTTGGATTTACATTTCTCGTATTGTTTTGATAAGGTTGAGGTTCGGTCTGATTATAGTTATATCCAGATCGCTGAATTCTTCCCTCTTGTAGATTGCCTGTGCTGTTTCTACCATTGTAAACATTGGGAGTATTAGACTGATAATTCTGTCTTTGCTGTGTATCATAGCCATTTACCGGGATGGATCTACTCCTGTGAATACCAGCATCTGAATTACTGCCATATCTTGTTGTTACAAAATTACCAGCATTTGGAGAGGAACTCTCCATCCAAGTCCATTGATTTCCCCATTGATTTCCATAATATCCTTGGTTCCATCCATTCCAATATCCTTGATTCCAGCCGTTCCAATAACCATGATTCCATGAATTCCAGTAATTGTTGTAATAAGGATGATAACCATAATATGGTTGATAACCCCATGAATAAGGATTGTAGTAGTATGGTGATTGATTCCAGCCCCAATAGTTTTGATAGGGATTGCAACTGTAAATATTCATCCCTGCATAATAAGGATTGTACCAGTAATTATCTGTATAGTAGTTGCTGTAATAACTGAAACCCCTTGCCGGTTGATGAAATCTTCTTATCCTGGTTGCATAATTGTAATCAAAATCTTCATCTACATAATTTTCTTGATCCGTATTTTCTTCAGAACGATCATAAGATGAATTATTCTGAGGCTCTTGAGTTACTGATTTTTTATTCTTTTTAGAAACAAAACTTATCTCTTCTTTACCATCAAAATATACATCATCTGAGGATTGGGCAAATGACATGGTCCATGAGGTAAAACATAGTACTGATAAAATGAATTTTTTCATATAATTCAGTTTTTTTAAGCTGAGGAAACAGGTTATTTCAATATTACCTTATTTTTACAATATAAATGTACAAATTAATTCTATTTAATTTCTCTATTTACTTGACTACGATTGATTCTTAACATTGTTTAACTATACAAAAAGCTAAAAATTTTTATGTCTAAAGAAATTACTTCTCAACAGGAAGATTATTCCCAATGGTATCTTGATATTGTAAAAAAAGCTGACCTGGCTTCCAACTCTAAGGTGAGAGGTTGTATGGTTATTAAACCCTATGGTTTTGCTATTTGGGAAAAAATGAGAGATGATTTAGACAAAAGATTTAAAGAAACAGGGCACCAAAATGCATATTTCCCCTTACTCATTCCTAAAAGCTTTTTAAGTAAAGAAGCTGCACACGTTGAGGGATTTGCTAAAGAATGTGCCATTGTCACGCATCACAGACTTATGAATGATCCCAATGGAAATGGGGTCATTGTAGACCCTGATGCTAAACTTGAAGAAGAACTCATTATCAGACCTACTTCTGAAACTATCATATGGGATACATATAAAGATTGGATCAATTCATACAGGGATTTGCCCCTTTTGATAAATCAATGGGCTAATGTAATGCGTTGGGAATTAAGAACTCGTTTTTTCCTTAGAACAGCTGAATTTTTATGGCAAGAGGGTCATACTGCCCATGCGACCAAAGAAGAAGCAATGGAAGAAAGTAGAATGATCCTGGATATTTATGCCGATTTCGCTCGTGATATTATGGCTATGCCCGTTATAAAAGGAGAAAAAACTGCCCAGGAAAGATTTGCAGGAGCTGAAAATACCTATACCATTGAAGCACTTATGCAAGATGGTAAAGCTTTACAAGCAGGTACTTCCCATTTTTTAGGCCAAAATTTTGCTAAAGCATTTGATGTTACTTTTCTCAACGAACAAAATAAGGAAGAATACGTTTGGGCTACCTCCTGGGGTGTATCTACACGATTGATGGGTGCATTGATAATGACACACAGCGATGATGAGGGATTGGTTTTACCACCACGCCTGGCTCCCATCCAGGTGATCATTGTTCCTATTCCCAAAGCTGATGAAGAAATTAATAAACTAGCCCAACAAATTATAAAAGATCTTAAAAATATTGGAATCAGTGCCAAATACGATGCTGATGATAAAAAAAGACCAGGATTTAAGTTTGCTGAATATGAAATGCGAGGAGTGCCTGTTCGTATCGGTATCGGTAAAAGAGATATAGAAAACGGTGTTGTAGAAGTTGCAAGAAGAGATACTAAAGAAAAAATGTCTTTATCTATTGATTGTTTAAGTCAAAAAATAAACGATCTGCTAAATGAAATTCAAGAAAATTTATTTCAAAGGTCTTTAGAAAAATTAAAAAATAACATAAGCATCGTCCAAAATTGGGAAGAATTTACAGCTGCTGTTGAAGCTGGAGGTTTTGTTTATGCCTATTGGGATGGCACCACTGAAACAGAACTTAAAATCAAGGAACTTACCGGTGCAACTACAAGATGTATTCCTTTTGAAGATATAACAGATGATAAAGGTAATGAAAAATGTATTCTTACAGGTGTAGAAACTAAACACAGAGTTCTTTTCGCAAAAGCTTATTAATGCTTCAAGCTTTTTGTTTTTTATTTATACATGTAGTAAAATTTCTTTTGTTTAAATTAGACTTATCCACAAAAAGCTTAAAAAATAAAATTAAATGTGGATAAGTCTAATTTAAACTTTCTCCTTTTTATCTTTCTTACTTAGCAATTAAAATAGTTGCTTTTTCCTTAAAAAACAATGTGGATAAGTTTATAATATATTTTATAATAAATTAAAAATCAACATTTTAAAATTATATTAATTTTGTGAATATCTCCTAGCTTTATAAACATTTTCATTTTTGCTCTATTTTAAAATAGCTTTTGTTTATAACTATTGATTTAAAATTCACTTATAAACCAATTTATGAACATGCATAAAAAAGAAATATTTATCAACAACATTGTGGATAACCTATAAAATTGATGTTTTATTCTTATCCTTTACCTGTTGATAAATATTTATTAAATGTCTATAAGTCTGTCAAACTACTTTTATCAACATACCCACAGTTATGAAGATAAAGATGAATTAAAAATTAATTTCTTTTTTTATTATTATTCACTGTTGATAAGAAATCAATTAAGCTTTATTTTTGTTCTCAATTAAAAAGTATTTATGTCTTCAAAAGCATATAAAAAGTGGATAAGTGTTTGGCTTTTAGTTGGCCTATTCATGGTTCTCATTCAAATTGTTATCGGTGGTATTACCAGGTTAACAGATTCCGGTTTATCTATTACCGAATGGAATATCATAAAAGGCACCTTACCTCCATTAAATGAGGCTCAATGGAGTGAAGCTTTTCAAAAATATAAGGATCATACTGTCCAATTTAAAGCCATACATTCTGATATGGATATGGGTGCTTTTAAATTTATTTATTTTTGGGAATATTTTCATAGATTATGGGCTAGAACCATGGGTTTTGTCTTTTTATTCCCTTTTATTTTCTTTTTATATAAAAAAGCTTTTAATGCATACATTATTAAGCAGTTGATCATTATCGTTTTATTAGCTGCTCTTGCTGCTACATTTGGTTGGATAATGGTTAGCAGTGGTATCGATTCTGAACATTATGTTTGGGTAAATGCCTATAAATTAACCATTCATCTCAGTATTGCTGTCAGTTTACTTCTTGTTTTATCATGGACAATTTTTAAAGTAAAATTTGATAATTTTAAATTTACACTCAAAAATGCACGATTCAGTTATCTAATTTTTACAATTATCGTTCTCCAGATTATTATGGGAGGTTTTATGTCTGGAATGAAAGCTGCTTTAGTTGCTCCTTATTATCCTCACATGGGTTTTAATTCAGATGGTAGTTTTTATCTTATAAGTCCCATATTATTGGATAGTTCTGAATGGAAGTTTTCTCACTTAACTGATTATTATAATAATAGTTTTGCTCCCAGTTTGGTACAATTTGTACATCGTTCACTTGCTTTTATACTCCTTATTATCATTCCTTATTTTTTTTATTTAAATAGAGAACTAAAAGACAAGTTATGGCTAAGAGTTAGAACAATTATCATATCATTACTTCTGATTCAATTTAGTTTAGGTGTTTTAACAGTTATATATAGTTTGAATCATCTTTATTTTCCCATTCTTGGCGTTCTACATCAATTTTTTGGTATAATATTAATTCTGAGTTTCTTGTTTGTACTTTATATTACCCATAGAAATAAGACTTTAATTTAGTTCAACATGATGAGTTCTTTGTTTCATGATTTAATACATATTTTTTCTCCCAAACTATGTTATTCATGTTCTAAAGAAGTAATTGATGAAAATGACTTTATTTGTTTTTCTTGCTCTAGTAAACTTTATTTTACAGATTATTACCTGATTCAAGACAATCCTGTTTTTCAAAAGTTTGATGGAAAATTCAATATTGAAAGTGCTTTTTCAGCATTTCATTTTTCAAAGTCTTCTGTAATACAAGAATTATTACATCACCTTAAGTATAATAATAGACCTGAAATTGGTTTTATGCTTGGTAAAATGTTTAAAATACATTTGAATTCAGTTGGATTTGATTTTAAGTATGACTTTATAATTCCTGTACCTATTCATGATAGTAAGTTGTTAATCAGAGGATATAATCAGGCAGAGATTTGGGCTAATGGTCTAGCATTTGAGAAATCAATTGTTTTAAACAATGTTATTATTAAATCTAAGGGCACTGAATCTCAAACTAAGAAATCCAGAAATGAAAGATTTGTAAATGTATCTGATAGCTTTACCATATCAAATCAAGGTATTTTATCTGGTAAAAGTATTCTATTAGTTGATGATGTTATAACAACAGGTGCAACTATAGATGCTATTTTATTATTATTAGATCCAATTCCTGATATTAAAATCAGTATTTGTAGCATTGCTTTAGCTCAATAATTTTATGTTATTGTTTTGTTTTTTGTTTTAATGTTTATATATTTGTCACGCTTTAATAGTAAGCATTTGGTTTGGTAGTTCAGTTGGTTAGAATACATGCCTGTCACGCATGGGGTCGCGGGTTCGAGTCCCGTCCAGACCGCAAAGCTCTAAGAAATTAGAGCTTTTTTTATTTATATGTATACAGTTTATATTATAGAAAATCAATCAGGTATTTATTACAAGGGTGTAACTGAAAATCTTGAAAAAAGATTAGAAGAACATAATACCAATAAGAGCAGGTTTACCTCAGGTAAAGGCCCCTGGATTTTAGTTTATTTTAAAAATTATCCATTAAAGTCAGAAGCCTTACTAGAAGAGAAAAGAATAAAAAAGTTGAATCATGCATCATTGGAAAGGTTGATAAGCAAGTAATAGCCTGTCATCTCGTCTAAGGGACGAGACGGGTTCGAGTCCCGTCCAGACCGCAAAGCTCTATGAAATTAGAGCTTTTTTTATTTATATG
>CAZNNX010000071.1:0-15512 GCA_964574485.1 uncultured Saprospiraceae bacterium
ACACACAGAATGTTGAAAATGTTTAAGAAATAAGAATCAAATTTTATGTTTATAATTAAAGAAATACAAACAGCTGCTTATTTATTCGCATGCATTTTATTTATACTTAGTTTGA
This sequence comes from uncultured Saprospiraceae bacterium, assembly GCA_964574485.1. Taxonomy (GTDB): domain Bacteria; phylum Bacteroidota; class Bacteroidia; order Chitinophagales; family Saprospiraceae; genus Saprospira. The sequence goes on from CAZNNX010000071.1 coordinate 116, forward strand.
GCGGATTATCATCTCAGGAAAGTGCCAAAAGAGGAGTTTTATACGGCATTGTTGGGATGATTATAGCAGTCGTGGCAACTGTTTTAGGTCAATCAGTTGAAGGGCATGTTTATATTATTATTGCATTGGCCATTGCTTCTGTCATAGGTGTATTATTAGCCCGAAAAGTAGAAATGACGGCGATGCCTCAATTGGTTGCCATATTGCATAGCTTTGTTGGACTGGCTGCCGTTTTGGTGGGATATGGCTCTTATCTTGATCCTGCCACTTCAAATTTACATGGAGCAGAGCACAACATCCATTTGGTGGAAGTATTTGTAGGAGTATTTATTGGTGCTATTACTTTTACGGGCTCAATTATAGCCTGGGGAAAATTAGACGGAAAAATTGCCAGTAAACCTTGGAATTTTAAAGGTTTACAATTGATGAATCTAACCCTCTTTATTATTTGTGTTGTTCTTGGGGCAATGTTCTGCAAGGCTGAAAATACAGAGACTGGTATCTTGCACTTATTAATCATGACTGCAATTTCTTCTTTTATTGGAATTGTATTGGTTATGGCAATTGGCGGTGGAGATATGCCTGTAGTGGTATCCATGTTGAATTCTTATTCCGGTTGGGCAGCTTCAGCAGCAGGATTTATGCTGGGTAATGATTTACTAATTGTAACAGGTGCCTTGGTTGGTAGTTCCGGTGCTATCCTGTCTATGCATATGTGTCATGCGATGAATCGTTCTTTCTTTTCTGTTATTTTTGCCAGTGGCGGTTCAGGATCCAGCCAGGGTGGTGAGAAAAAAGCGATTGAAGGAGAGGTAACTGCATTGAATCATGAAGAGGTGGCACAGCTATTAAAAGAAGCCAAGTCAGTTGTTATTGTTCCAGGATATGGAATGGCAACGGCAAAAGCACAGTACCTTATCTATGAATTGGTTCAAAATTTACGTAAAGAGGGTAAAAATGTACGATTCGCCATTCACCCGGTTGCAGGAAGATTGCCAGGTCACATGAATGTACTCCTTGCTGAAGCGAATGTACCTTACGATATAGTATTAGAAATGGATGAAATCAATGATGACATGCCAGATACAGATGTAGTCATGGTTATAGGAGCCAATGATGTAGTGAACCCAAGCGCGCAGGATGATCCAGCCAGCTCAATATATGGCATGCCTGTAATAGAAGTTTGGAAGGCTGAAAAAGTAATTATTATGAAAAGAAGTATGAGCGCTGGATATTCCGGAGAAGACAATCCGCTTTTCTACAAAAACAATTCAGAAATGTTATACGGCGATGCCAAATCCAGTGTAGAGAAAATATTAAACTTCCTCAACTAAAATAAAAGCCTGAAAAATTTCAGGCTTTTATTTTTTACTTCTGCTAAGTAACATTTTCAAGGTATTCAATTCGAGTAATATAAAGCTGTTATCATAATATAACACCTTCCAACTTTCTGTATTTCCACCACTGATAATCGTAATACCATCTCCCTCTTTACTAAATCCCCATTTACCCTCTCCTTCTTTTTTATTGTCAGTAAAAAAAGTTAGTTGGCCTTTATTTCTAAATTCTATAAATCGTGCAGGCTGACTTAAAAGACTTGTACCCGCAAGTTCAACAATCTGCCAATTCCCATAAATTTTATCAAAATCAAATTCAGTCAAGGGCCTTTTAAACCTAAGAAATCTCAATAATTTGCCCTTATCCATAACACTTAAATAATCAGCATCAGCATCTACCAAAATCCATTCAAAAGATTTCTTACTACTATCAGGTACCAGGAAAATTTTATTTTTATCTTCATTAAAAGTCCAATTACAGATCTGCTTTAATTTTGAACTGGTTATAGTAAGGGAGCTGTCAGTTGAAATATCTAACTGCAGATTCATTTGAGAAGGGGCATTTTTGTCATCTATCGTCAGGAGAATCCAGGATCCCAATACATCAGAGAATCCGAAAGGCTTTACAGACCCCTTTACTTTTGACTTAAATTCTTCTGATTTTGATCTTTCTAAGTGTAAGGTAACCTTTGCTACAGTATCTTGAATAGACAAATGCAATGAATCAAAATAAACCAAACGCCAAACATCTATTTCGTTTTCAGAGAGAATCAATATCAAACGGTCAGCTTCATTAGCTTTCCAACTTCCTTCCTTTACATTGCCTTGATTATACATTAAAACACGTTCCTTCTGAAAGTCTAAAAACATTTCAATATTGTCGGGAACATACTTATCGTCTAACATTTTAACTTTCCAAGTACCAAATAAATCGTAGGACCAGTCTATTCGCAAAGGTTGAGCCATGCCATTTGACAGGAAAAATAAAGTATACAGGCAAATGATAAAACTATTTATTTTCATAAATGGCTACCTGCAAATTTCCATCCTTATCTATTGAACCTCTGTACATTCCCTCTGTGTTGAAATCCATAAATATATTTCCATATTTATCAATTGCAATCAGACCTCCATCGCCCCCTATGGCAGGCAAACGATGATGTAAAATTTCTTTCCCGGCTTCATGAAGTGATTTTCCAGCAAATTCTATCATAGCTGAAACAGAGTAAGCAACAACTGATCTGATAAAAAACTCACCGCTACCAGTACAAGAAACAGCACAGGTATTGTTATTGGCATAGGTACCGGCACCAATGATGGGGCTATCACCCAACCTTCCAAATTTTTTATTAGTCATACCCCCGGTAGAGGTAGCAGCAGCTAAATTTCCATGACTGTCCAAAGCAACAGCACCCACTGTACCAAATTTTTGTGTATTGGATCTGCTATGATCTAATTGAAACTGATCTGTATTTTTTATTTCTTCCCATTGCTTAAATCTCAGTTCATCATAAAAATAGTCTGCATCACAAAAAGTAGCACCTACTTTTCTTCCAAACTCCTCAGCCCCTGTACCAGCCAACATCACATGATCCGATTCAGTAATCACCTTTCTCGCTAAAGATACAGGATTTTTAATTCCCCTCACTCCTGCTACAGCTCCTGCGCTTAAATCATATCCATTCATAATGGACGCATCTAACTCATGCTCCCCATTGGCAGTAAAAACCGCACCTTTTCCCGCATTAAACAAGGGAGAATCTTCTAATAAACAAACAGCTTTTTCTATGGCATCCATTGCCGTTCCGCCTCTATTTAGTATTTCATAGGCTTTTTCAAGTGTATCCTGTAATACAAGCATATACTCTTGTTCCATTTGAGGACTCATATCTTCTCTTAGGATAGTCCCAGCACCTCCATGAATAGCAATTACATTCATAATCAATATTTTATATTTCTATCTAATTCTCTTTTTAAATCTTTTACTTTTAAAGATTCTCTTTTATCATATTCTTTTTTACCCTTAGCCAATGCAATTTCAACCTTTGCGAATCCACGTTCATTAATATATACCCTGTAAGGGACAATTGTAAATCCCTTTTCCTTTACTTTGGCATGTAATTTCTTTAATTCTTGTTTTTTTACCAATAATTTTCTTCTTCTCTTTGGTTCGTGATTATTGTAGGTTCCGTTGCTATATTCAGAAATATGAACCTTATCCAGAAATAATGCTCCTTCCTGAATGATACAAAAAGCATCAGATAGATTGATGTGTCCCATGCGAATCGATTTGATTTCAGTTCCCAGAAGAACAATACCTGCCTCTACAGTATACAAAAACTCAAATTCGAATTTTGCCTTTTTATTAACAATTTCTATTTTTTTTTGAATTTCCATGGCTCATTTTGCTTTTCCTGACCGCCATAAGAACATTTCTTGATTCCAATCGTCTCTTAGCTTATCATATCGATTTAAAATCCACTGGCCGTCTGTATGTAAAAATACAAATTCCATTGGGTATCTACCATTTTTTGCCGTATAATACCAAATTTCTTTTCCTATGGATTTCCTGACCATATCTGGTCGTCCAAAGACAATATACATCATCCCTCGATCTGTTTGCCAACCCTCTTTCATGTCAGAAAAAAACTTATTGGATTCTTTTGCACGATTGTAGTAAAGGCTAATGAGACGTTTTGCTTCTATTTGATTTTTATTTCTCTCCAACCAAAATTTATCTAAAGCAGATTTTTTATTTTCGGCATTCAGCATTTCTACATATTCCTCATTTTTGGATATATACCTTAGTAACTGAACTAAGGAATTTACTGTAGTAATCGTAGGAAAACTTCCATCAACTACCAAAAAATTACAATATTTCCCCTGTGAATCTTCTAGTCTGTAGAGACCTTTGTTTTCAAAATAAAAGGATGTATCCTGATCGAATTTAAATTGAAAAACAAATGAATCGGGACTAAGCTTTCCATCACGACTACTATAAGGAGGAGGTGCAATTTCTAGTTTTGAGGAATAATTATACAATAAAATCTGCTCTCTACCTTTTTTAAAAATAAATCTATTCTCGATATTCCAATATGTTTTACCATCTAAGTAGTTCATTAATAAAGAGGATGGCAGCATCTCATTTTCATAAAAAATTTGATGGTAGAAAGTTTGCGCCATATCGGATTGAATTTTTAATTCGAGAGCGGCAAAACCACTAATTGGACCCAAAGGTATTTTATGCCAGATTTGAGTTACCGAATCACTGAAAAAGAGATTCTTCTCCTGATATAAATCTATTTTTCTATCATGAACTCGATACAAAGAAAGATTACACCTGTATTGGTATGAGGGAGCAGACAAAAACAAGAAACAGCTATCATTCTCAAATCCAACAAAGGCGGTTACAACATAATTTTTATCATATAAAACCAATTCTTTCTGGTTTAGCCTCTGAGCTTCCAAATTAAATGCAATGAAGATAAGCAGAGTACTCCAGAAATATTTCATAGGCTTATTAGACTTGCTCTTCCTTTTCTCTAAGTTTTGTTTGTTTCGCTGCTATACCGATACTAATTTCATAAAGTAAATAAACAGGAATTGTCACAATAATTTGAGAAATAACATCTGGGGGAGTAACAATAGCAGCAATGAACAAAATAACAACAATGGCATGTTTCCTGTATTTGATCATATCTCTGTTTGTAATGATCCCTACTTTAGACAGGTAAAAAATAAATATAGGCAACTCGAAGATAATACCTGTTGGCAGGGTAAACATGAACATATAATTTATATATGAACTTGCCTTGATAATGTTAATTTGATCGTTCACAAATGGCAACTGGTAACTTACAAGAAAATTGATAGAAAAAGGAGCTAATACAAAATAGCCAAACAAGACACCAAGTAAAAACAGAAAGCTTGTTACAAAAACAACTCCTCGGGTAGCTTTGATTTCTTTATCATAGAGACCTGGTTTAATAAATTTCCATAACTCATTGATAATAAAGGGAAAAGCAAGTAAAAGTCCAAAAAATATACAAACTTTCATATGAAGCATGAATGCTTCCCCCATATCAAAGGTTTGAACAGAAGGCTTAACCGGAGCAAAACACAAATCAGGATTTTTTAATTGAAGGGAAAGCCAACATAAAAGTCTGTAAGTTGGGAAATTTTTATCCAAAGCATAGAACAACACTTTCCTGAAAAGAAAATCAGTAAGAAAGAATGCCACAATTGTTGTTGAAATTAATGCCAATACAGATCTGATGAGATGTTTTCTCAATTCTTCCAGATGCTCTACGAAAGTCATCTCTCTGGCTTCAATACTATTTTTTCTTTTAAAAAAAGATGACCAACCCATAGATTTAATTTAAACACAAAACTAATAAATCTTTAAGATTTACAGAAGAGCTATATGAATAGCCTTAGGATTACAAAAAACAAACTCATTCGTATTCATTGCCGTCAATTACAATTTTGGCAAGAATTTCTCTCATTATTTCTGAGGTTCCACCACCAATGGTACCAATTCTGCTATCTCTGAACATTCTTGCTATTTTATAATCTTCAATAAAGCCATATCCTCCAAAAGATTGCAAACATTGATACATAACCTTATCAGAAAGCTCGGTCGAGTTTAGCTTGGCCATGGAGCATTCTTTCACTATATATGCGCCTTCCTGATGCTTTTTGCAACAATGATAAACAAATGACTTATTGATTTCCATTTCGGTTGCCAACTGTGCCATTCTATGTCTTAAAACCTGAAATTTATTGATAGGTCGATTAAATGCAGTACGTTCTGACATGTATTTGAGCGTATATTGAAATGCTAAATCACAGGCACCTACTCCCATAATTGCTCCGATCAGACGTTCCAATTGCAAACCACCCATTAAATAATAAAAACCCAAACCCTCTTCACCTATCAAATTCTCCTTGGGAACCTTAACATCATCAAAATGCAAACTTGCAGTGTCCGAGGCATGCCATCCTAATTTATCAAGTTTTTGCGCACTAATTCCTTCAGCTTTTCGATCCATCACCAAAAGACTAATTCCATTCAACCCAGCCTCCATATCAGTTTTTACAGCCACAACCATAAAATCTCCATAATAGGCGTTGGTAATAAATGTTTTAGAACCATTTACCAGATAATAGTCCCCTGTCAATACTGCTTTGGTCTGAATATTGGCAACATCAGAACCCGCTGCAGGTTCAGTAATTGCAATACTACAAATCTGATCCCCTTGTATAGCCGGCACAACATATTTCTGTTTTAAAAAATCGGAGCCATACTTGTAAATATAGGGAGCAGCCATATAGCTATTTACCAATGGTGCTATGGCAAAACCACCTGAAAAGCATTTAGAAATTTCCTCAGCCCAAACTACCGTGTAAAAAAAATCCAATCCCACACCCCCCACATCAGTTCCGAAATCAAGACCGAGATATCCCATTTCCCCCATTTTCTTCCAAATCTCCCTGGGTATACATTGCTCTTTTTCCCAAATATCAATATAAGGAATCACCTCTTTGTTGAAAAAATCTTTCACAGATTTTCTAAACATATCATGATCTGAGTTAAAATATAAGTCGTACATAATTAAATAAGATTATCACCATAATTTCATACGAATGCCCGTTTGAATACCAAACCACCATTTCATATTTAATCCATCTGAAGTTTTATCAAAAAATGAATACATGGGCATTGATGAACCAACGGTGTTGTAGTTCTCATTAAAATAATTTGAAATTAAAAAATTAAATGTTGGCCCCACAAAAATTCCAAATCCTTTATCAAGCTTATATTCAAAACCTGCCTTTAATTGGCTGAGCAGGTTGAGCGCCTGTGTCCATGATTTATTTTCATTGATATGCATGCATGTAAGTTCAACATTAAACCCCCATTTTTTATTCATAGAAATGAGAGTTCCAAATCCCCCGCCAATTCCCCAGGCATTACCTTTTAAGGAAAAACCACCTTGATATATGGAATACAAATGCTTTGCACCCATTTTAAGGGCAAATCCTACATGAATAGATTCACTAAATGCAGCTTCAATCCTGTTGTAACCTCCCTTTTTGATGATATTTATCAAACCAATCGGCATTCCCTTTACAGAATCAGCAAAATTTATGATACCCAACTGTAAGCCTTTTAAAATCCGGGTATGATTTACTAATCCCAGCTGTATACCTTTTACCTGATCCGATTGGTTATGCATGGAAATCTGCACCCCCTTTAAACTATCCGTTTTATTGGACAAAACACTCAATTGAAGATGAGAACCTCCTTTGTTATAATTAAAAACACCAGCGATCTGAGATCCGGCAGAGAATTTTTTAACCATATTTCCAAAACCAGCCAACTGTAGACCATTCACCTTCTTTTCAGCATGGTTAATTCCCAAACTAAGCTGTAACCCATTAACTATTCCAGCATGATTTAAAAAACCTGATATTTGAACCCCCTGCAAATTTTCAGCTGTGATATTCATGAGACCAGACAATTGAAATCCTGAGGTATTCTTGCCTACACCATTAAAAAAAGGGGCCAATTGCATGCCAATCATATCCCTTTTCAAGGAATTTCCCACCCCGCCAATTTGTAATAGTTCAGAATTCCTCCATGTTCCCCAACCAAAACTTAGGCTAAAAATCCCATCCCGATTGGTAGAATTCCCCTGGTTCCCAAAAAGTGAAAAATGCACCAAATCCAAATCACCTTTTTTCATTCTATCCTGCCAACTCAATTTTTCTTCAGCATCGAAATCAGAAGCCAGACGAATTGAGCGAATGTCAATCCCCGGCACATGAATCAATTCTATTTCTTTTGAATTATTACGGTTTTCCTCCGGCTTCAAGGTATCAGAAACGGATGCCTGTGTTTTGATAATTTCTTCCTTCCTGGAAACTGATGTTTGTTTTTGTTCCAAAGGGGAATTCATTTTTAAAATCCAATGATTTCCCATTTGATTGTATGCAATGTTGTTTTTAGAAAATAAGTCAATCATAGCCTGATGAAGGCTTTTATTCTTAACAAAAACATTTATTTTTTTATTCAAGTCTAATTTTTCTTTGACATAGGAAAACTTTTGGTCATGCTTTTTTTCTAAATCATATAAAATTTCAGACAAACTCTTGGCATCATACCTCAACTGATAAGGAAATGAATTAGGATTTTCTTGGGAAATCAAAAGATTATATGAGCCCAAGAAAAAACTGCAAAAAAGTAAAATTGAACAAAAACGCATAATTGTGATTCTGTGATAAAGATACACAATTAGGTATTTGAAAATCGAATCCAAGCGGATATTTAATTACTATGTAATTAGAAAAACTATTTAAAATTTAATAGTTACAACCATTTCCACCTTCAAGAGTAAAAGTGTTATCAGAAAATTTCAAATTAGCATCAAAGCTGAATTTCAAGGCTTGTAATATAAATTCAGCTTCAACATGATCAAAGGTACCATTGAACTCACATGATAATAATTGTGGATTTTGCACCACAATACGGATTCCATAAAAAGATTCAAGGGTTGCCACTACTTCAGAAACTTTTGTATTTTGAAAATTCAATACCTTGGTTTTCCATGCTATAGCATTTAAATCAAAATATCTTTGTGGGCTATCCTTTTTTGATTGTGCAAAAGCTGACATTTGAGTACTCAGGTCAATTGTTCCTGCCAGTGTTTTCATTCTTACCTTACCCTGTGAAACAAAGACACGCATTCCTTTTTCAGTTGAAACATTAAACTGCGTACCCAAGACCTCAACCTCCCCTGTCTCAGTCTCTACAATAAAAGGATTATCTGATTTATGCATGACATAAAAGAAAGCCTCACCTTTTAATCTTACCCTTCTTTGTTTGAAATCTTTTGTCCAAGACAAATCAGAATTTTTGTTTAGAATGACAGTTGATCCATCAGGCAAAATAAGCGTCTTATTTCCTTCCTGCTGGGTTTGAAATTTTTGGTCTGCCACCCAAACCTGTTCTTGATTAGTATTACCACTTAGATACCAAATCGATATGATTAGCAGTAAGGATGCAGCAACTGCAAGCCATTTCAATGGTATTATTTTGATTTTTTGGGAAGAGCTTGCTTTTATCTTAGATTCTATGGATTTCCATGCCAATTCTTTTTGTATGGAATCATCAGATTGTTTCCTCTGCTCTTTTTGGAGATAAATCTGTCTTAATTCATCCAGTAAATTATGATATTCCGGATTTTGTCTCAACCAAAGCTGGTAAAGTTCATGATCTTTTTCGTCAGATTCTCCAGTAATCAGCTTACCTATTAGATCCCAAGGGGTATTTTCCGGGTAAAAATTCTTCATTAAATAAATTTAAATAACTCTAAATAAGCGGATTCTAGTATGGGATGTAAAATAGGTGTCCCTACCCCCATTGTAAAAAGAAACAAAATCAGGCAGGTTAGAAAATCACTCAGGAAGAATCTCATCATTTTCAAAGCCTTTCCCATCTGATTTTCCACTGTTTTAATTGAAATATTCATCTGATCTGCAATTTCCTTATAGGAAAGACCCTCATGCCTACTCAATTGAAAAACCATCCTACATTTATTGGGTAATTTCAAAATACTTTCCTCAAAGGCTGATTGAAGTTCTTTCGCTTCCAAAATATGATCTGAACTTTTATTATCTGTAAGATCGACATGAGCTTCGATGTCATCTGTTTTGAATTTCTTCTGTTTTCTGATATAACCTAGAGCCTCATTGATTGCCATTCTTCTTATATAGGGGGCTATTTCACCTTGAATCTCCAGAGAATTTCTTTTATCCCAAAAACGAACAAAAAGATCCTGGGTTAAATCCATACAAATAGACTCATCCCATATTATTCTTGATATTGTTTGATACACAAGGCTGTAATGCTTATCAAAAATCAATTTGAAAGCATTTTGATCCGACTCTTTCAGCCTTAGCATTATTTGTTTGTCATCCATAAAAAACCCGAGATAAACTCGGGCAAAATTAAGATTTTTTGAAGGAAATTTACATAGGTATAGCCTTCAATATTTGTTCGGAGTGAGCATCGGTTTGAACTTTTTTGAAAACCTTTATAATGACTCCATTTTCATCAATCACATAGGTTGTTCTTAATACACCCTGAACAATCTTACCGTACATATTTTTTTCACCCCAGGTTCCATATGCTTTCATGATAGATTTGTCCGTATCGGCTAGCAAATGAAAAGGAAGTTGGTATTTCTCTACAAACTTTTGATGCGAAGCCTCATTGTCGGGGCTTACCCCAACAACCTCAAAACCTTTCTCAATCAGCATGTTGTAGTTATCTCTTAAATTACATGCTTCCTTGGTACAACCCGGAGTATCGTCTTTGGGATAAAAATAAAGAACTACTTTTTTTCCTTTGAACTGGTCTAGGGTAATAGTTTCTCCCCTCTGATTTTTCGCAGTAAATACAGGTGCTGAAATTCCTTCAATTAGTATCGACATAGTTTTTTATTTTAGTAACAACTGAATGCAAATAAAGGTTTAATCATGAACTGGTGCCAATCTTAAAATAATTCCATCTAATTCTTCTTTAATTTGTAACTGGCAAGAAAGCCTTGAGTTTGGCTTTACAAAAAAAGCAGCATCCAACATATCTTCTTCTTCAGCTGACATTTCAGAGAATGAGTGGTTTGATTCGACATATACATGACAGCTCGCGCACAAAGCCATTCCTCCACAAGTTCCTTCAACAGGTAAAAGCATGGCTCTGGTCAATTCCATAAAATTCATGTTCATACCCAAGGGTGCTTGCGTTTGATGTGATTGACCTTCTCTGTCTATGATAGTAACATCAATTGAATCCTTCATTTTGATTTCGATTTAGAAAGCAAAAATACTACATTTGTTTGTAATCTAAGATAAGCCCATGCAAGTTCAGCTTCAGTTACCAGTTTTTTATATTCTTTTGATCTTAGGATCTTATTTTTTCATATTGATCTTAATTTCTTACTTACTCAGTAGAAGCTCAAAATCAAAGAATCAAGATTTTTTCATAGCATCTCGTCAATCTAAATGGTACCTCGTTTCTTATGGCATGATAGGCGCTTCTCTGTCGGGTGTCACATTTATTTCCATTCCTGGGGTTGTTGGCGCCGGGAAAGAAAATATGGCATTCTCCTATATGCAGGTGGTTTTAGGGTATTTTGTAGGTTATTTCATCATTGCAAAAATTCTACTACCCATATATTATAAAAAAGAAATCACCTCTATTTATGAATATTTAAAGGATAGGTTTGGCAATTACAGTTATACTACCGGTGCTATATTGTTTATATTATCCAGATTAATTGGATCAGCTTTTCGATTATATCTTGTCGTATTGGTTATGGATATGATATTTAAAGCCGGAGGTTTAGAAATTCCCTTTATTGTACTTTGTATAGTTTCAGTGTTGTTAATTTGGGTATATACCTTTAAATCTGGAATGAAAACGATAATCTGGACGGATACTTTACAGACCAGTTTCATGTTGATAGCGGTTATCTCTACTGTGATTTACATTCTTCATTCAATTCCATTGAGCAAAAATGATATTTTTATTAAAATGGATGAATTACACCTTTCTCAGATGTTTTTTTGGGAAAATGGTTGGTCAAACCCGAATCATTTTCTAAAACAATTCTTAGGAGGAATTTTTATTACTATTGTTATGACTGGCCTCGATCAAGATATGATGCAAAAAAATCTAAGCTGTAAAAACCTGAAAGAGGCACAAAAAAACATGTTCAGCTTTTCATTGGTACTTATTTTTGTCAACTTCATTTTTCTCTGTCTGGGGGCCTTATTATTTGTTTACTATGAGGTCAATTCAATTCCTTTTCCTCTTAAGGATGCGGGCGACCCTAATTCAATAGCATATGATTTGATTTATCCCAATTTGGCAATGGGATATTTACCTGTATTTATTGGTATTATATTTATAATTGGATTTGTTGCAGCGGCCTACTCTACTGCAGATTCTGCACTCACCGCATTAACAACCTCATTTTGCATTGACATACTCAAGGTAAATCCGGGAGCAGAAGATCAGACAAGTATAAAAAAAAGACAGTTATCTCATTTACTCATGTCAGCCCTACTGGTAATGACCATTTACAGCTTTTGGCTAATTAACAACAAATCGGTAATCAATCAATTGTTTACAATGGCCGGATATACCTATGGTCCTCTTTTGGGATTGTTTGCATTTGGAATTTTTACAAAGAGAAAAATAAGGGATCCTTACATAATCATCATAGCCCTGGCTTCACCCCTGCTTACCTATCTGATCCATAGCCATTCTTCTCAATGGTTTTGGGGATACAAATTTGGTTTTGAATTATTGATATTAAATGGGTTGTTTAGTTTTTTAGGTCTTTATCTGATTTCCAGAAAATCAGACTAAACGCTCTGCCCCATCAACAGGTATGATGGCACCACTTATCCATCGGGATTCATCCCGGCAAAGCAAAAAAACAACATCAGCTACATCCCATACTGTTGTTAATCTACCATGTGGATTTCTTTGTTTGGTCCACTCAATAAGTTGTTCAGATCCAGGAATTTTTCTCAATGATGGAGTGTCAGTTACACCTGCTTGTATCAAATTAGCCTTCAATCCATAAGGAGCTCCCGATACTGCCAAAGACCTGTAAATTCCCTCCAGGGCAAGCTTTGCTGCAGAAACTGCTGTGTAATTCTGTAATACTCTTTGGTTGCCTTCACTGGTAAAACCTAGTACCCTTGTATCTACGCCCAATAAATCAGCCCTGAGTAAGTCTTGAATCCAATCTACAATGTTGAAAGCCATATGAGAACAAGTCAGAACAAAATCTTCCATATGCAAGGTTGATTGCTCATTGTTTTCATGACTCAACAAAGGTTTTAAATTCCCTTTCGCAATAGAATGTAAAACAAGTTTTATTTTCAAATCCTTTTGGTATTCTTTTATTTGTTTAATCACTGAAGTTCTGGTTTCAGTAAGACTCGCATCCAGATTAAATAAAAATAACTCTACATTCTGTGCAGCACACATTTGTTTAAAAAAAAGTTCTATCTCTCTCTCTTCTGCTCTACGCTCTCTGAATAATAAAATCAGATTCATTCCCTCTTTGGCCAATTTCTCGGCAGATGCTCTTCCTAAGCCGGAAGACGCTCCTAAAATCAAAGCCCAATGCTTTCTATCCTTAAAATATTTCATTACTTCCATTGCAACAATACTCTTTGAGCTGAAAACCCTGGACCAAAGGCCAACATCAAACCATAGTCACCTAAGGGAATATTTTTTTGCAAATATCTTTCCAAAACATAGAGAACAGTAGCGCTTGACATATTTCCAAAATCCCTCAAAACTGCTTTGGTTTCATCGATATTCTTACCTAAATCAGAGAACAAAGATTCAACTATTTGAACTATTTTTTTCCCACCCGGATGAAAAATAAGATGTTGTAAATCTGCAATCTTCAGATTATTCTTTTCTAAAAATGGAAATAATACTTCCTGAAAATGTTTTTCGATTTTATCGGGAACTTCCTTGTCTAAAATCATTTTCAATCCACTATTGCTTAAATGAAAACCCATCATTTGGATTTCATCATAAAAATGAAACATCTCCGCATCAATGATCTGAGGTGCAATTTTATCTGTTGGACCTAAAATTGTACAAACTGCCCCATCTCCAAAGATGGCAGCGCTAACCATATTGGCCATATCCCAATCTTGGTGTTGAAAAGTAGACATAGGCGACTCAAAAGCAATGATGGCAATTCTGAGATCCATTCCTGATTTCAACAAATTATGCGCATAAATCAAAGCTGAGGTACCTGCAGCGCAACCCATTTCAGTAATTGGCATTCTTATTACATCCTGCCTCATCCGAAACTGATTGATTAGATATGCATCAACAGAAGGTATCATAATCCCTGTACAACTCACAGATATGATAATATCTATATCTTGTGCTTTCAATCCTGATTTCAATAATGCCCCCTCAAAGGCTTGAGCTGAAAGTTGTATCCCGGCAGCCTTGTATAAATTATTTTTCTCTTCAAAACTTGTCTCCCTAAATACTTCATCGATGTCCATAATCGAATATCTCCTGTCAACTTGGGCATATTTAAAAAGTCTTAATACCTTTTCCTTAAACCTTGCATCCGGTTGCATGTCCAGCCAAGCCTCAACAAAGGGTAATGATTCCTCGGTTGACCTGGTAAAAGGTGGCAGTGCAATATGTGTAGCAATAATTTTTGAAGCCATAAATATTTACTTCTTTTGCAAAATAATTTCATAACGAAATGCCCACCTCCAAGTCATTTGATAATGATATTCCATTGAAAAAATCTTTTGTAATTCTTTTTTTATAAATCCTTTTTTTATAGAAAGGAGCCCGTCATTTTGAACCATGGGCGAAGCCCCTACAATTTTACATACAAGATAGAATAAAAAATACGCAATTTTTGAACGTTGCAAATCATTAACTAATACATAGGTAGAATTTCTCATCCATTTTTTAATCAACACCTGAATTTCTTCCTCAGTGAAGTGATGTAAAAACAAACTTGCCGTACTGATGTCTGCCTGTATTCCCTCCGAGTTAAAAACATCTGCTACTCGAAATTCAATTTCTGGATAATTCAAAGAAAGAGCTCTGGCGTAATCAATTGTATAGGAATTTGCATCAATCGCATAAATCTTACACCTAATACCTTTTTTTCTGCAAAAATCACAAATGGCTCTCGCTATTTCACCACCTCCACAGCCATAATCACATATCACCCACTCTTTTTTCTGTTTATTTTGCTGAACAATTTGATTCAATCCATTACAAACAACATGAATACCTCCCAACAATTGATTCACTCTGGCTATTTGTTGCAAGGTCTGCCTGAGGGTTTCGCCCTCCATTGACAAATCATCCATCCATTCCATTTCTTTGGATCTCTCTTTAAAAAATAACTTCATATGGCTTTACCATGAGATTTGGAAATAAAATAATGCCCTGCCTTAGGGAAAACCTTACGTGTCTG
>CAZNNX010000072.1:0-15462 GCA_964574485.1 uncultured Saprospiraceae bacterium
ACCTATCATGGCGCCACCCCAGTAATATGAAATCAAATAATTTGCATCTTGTTCGCCAATACCTTGTAAGTTGAGATGGTTTATATAAGGTATTAAAAAACTACCTACTGAAACCTCAGCTCCTACGTAAAAAAATATAGCAAGAACACCAAGAATCACACTTTTTTGTAAGACATCCTGTAAGAGTATTTTCTCTTGTATGCCTGAACTAAATGATGGCATTTTAGAAAGATATAGTGTTATTGCTGCCAGAATAAACAATGCTCCGTAGCATACATAGGAAAGAGAAACAGAGGAGGCTGTTGCTTCTCCGGAACTAAATACATTATAAATCAAAATAGATCCAATAATAGGTCCAATAGTTGTTCCTAATGAATTCAGACCTTGTGCTAAATTTAATCGGCTGGAAGCTGTTTCTTCGGGACCCATAATTGCTGCATAGGGATTGGCGCAAATTTGCAACATGGTGACTCCGGAAGCTAAAATAAATAATGCACTCAAAAATAATTCATAACTTTCTATGATGGCCGCCGGATAAAAGGTGAAGCATCCTGCAGCACAAATCAATAGGCTGATCATCATGCCATTTTTGTACCCTAATTTATTAATAGGATCTTTGCCAGTTTGAAAACTCCAGATGGTATATGTTAAGGAGATAATAAAATAGGCCATAAAAAAAGCAAACTGTACAAAAGCTGCTTGAAAACTAGTTAGTTGAAATATTTGCTTGAAGTTATTTATGAGTAAGTCATTCATTACTGTTATGAATCCCCACATAAAAAAAAGTAAGGTGAGTACGGCAAATGATTTGTTTTGTTGATTCATCTTTATTTCTGTTTTATTCTTGTCAATTTATCCATTGTTGGTCTAACTGGGGCTTAAAATCAAATAAAATTCATATATTTGTGAAGCTACATTAGTTATTTTAAATAAAGATATGAATAGTTATTTTTTTAATAATTGGTCTGAGTTAGAAAGTTCATGGGCCTCCTTTCAAAATATTTCAAATTCACTTTTGGTTTTGGTTGCTGATCAAGGTAAACCTGATACCGAAGTTTTTGATCAATGGTGTCAATCCTCTCAAGTATCAATGTTCGGCGGAGTTTTTCCAGAGTTAATTGTTAAAGGTAACAGGGTAGTAGAAGGAATATTAATACTAGAATTGCCATTTCGTGTACATTCTTCATTAATTGACATACAAACAGATGCCATCGATTTTTTTCAGCAATTGGAAAATACCTACAGTGCTGAGCCATTGCAAAACTATAAAAATCCTGGACTTTTTATATTTGATGATGCTGTCTCTGAACGTAAGAATGAATGTATTCATTCGATTTATGAGTTTTTTGGAGTAAATGTTAAGTATATTGGTGGAGGTGCAGGTTCTTTAAAATACGACCACAAACCTTGTATTTTTAATAATCAAGGTATTTTTCAAGATGCCCTGCTTCTTGCTTTGTTCGACGGTGATTTGGCCTTGGGTGTTGCTCATGGGTGGACACCTATCTCAGAACCTTTAAAAATTACTGAGGCTGATGGTTATGATATTTTGACCATAGATTGGAGACCTGCATTGGATGTTTACAAGGAATTGGTTGAACAGCATTCAGGTTTAACATTTACAGATCATAATTTCTTTGAAATAGCTAAATCCTATCCAATCGGCTTGGCTAAAATGGATGATGAAATGTTGGTACGAGATCCATATAAAACAGAAGGGAGTAGCATTCGAATTGTGAATAAAGTACATGAGGGTGAGCATATTTCCATTATGCATGGTAACATGTCCCTGTTGTTGGAAGGTGCAAAATCAGCCCGATTGTCCGTTGATAAGGCTTCGCACAAGGGTCAGATTCAAGAATTTTGTGTAGACTGTATCACAAGGGTATTGTATATGGGGGAGAATTTTGATCAGGAAATAAAAATTGCCCAGGGAGAAAATGAATTAAATGGAATTCTTTCTCTTGGAGAAATTGCAAATAGTGGAGATCGAATTTTAGAGATATTTAACAAGACAATTGTTTTAGCAAAATGGGCGAAAACATTCTCGTAGCCGAACTTCTATTGGAATTGGTATTCAGTATAGATGTTCATGCGAATGAAAGTCTTTTACTTCAAAAAACTTTACCCGTTTATGCGCGTAAATTAAATTGCTTTTACATTGCTATCTATAAACCAGATACGGAGAATCGTCTTATCGCTTTAAAGTCGATTCCCTTACAATATCAAAGAATGGAGCATTGGAATCTGGTTGAGCAAAGAATTAATGAATTTTACCAGACAAGGCAAAGTTTTCAGGAATTTCAGTTAGGCTCCAACCACTTTTATATGTATGAAATGCCAGCTTATGGTATGATGATATTAGGCAGGCATCAAGCTTTTGAATTGAAACTTAAAAATGAATTTAAATCAATTATAAAGCACAAAACAAAAATTCTCCTAAACAATCAAAATCATTTTGCTCTGATAGATGCTGAGAAAGTGATTAGATCAAAAGCTGAGGAGTTAGAAAAGAAAGAGAATAATATCCGTCAGATTTTAGAGGCATCTCAGGATGCCATATTGGTGTTTAACAGCTCTGGTATTGTGTCTGATTATAATAGCAGTGCTGAAAAAGAATTTCAAATTATAAAGGAGAAAGGCTTACATATCAAAAATTTGTTTGTCATTAAAAATTTTTCAAACTGTGATGAACTTTTACACGAAATTTTTGAAAATAAAAAAGATCGTAGTAAACCTCAACAATTTGAAGCGAAAGGGCTGGGTATTTTTTCCAATCAATTTTTTGATATCAGATTTTCATTAATTGACCAAGAGGGGGAAACAGTATCTATTGCTTTCATAAGTAATATTACGCAACAAAAAAGAATAGAGTCGCTCAAGGAAGCTGAGCTTCAAATTGAAAAAACAATCAATTATTTTTCTCAATCTATTTTTGATTTTAATACGATCGAAGAGTTACTTTGGGGTGTTGTGAATAATTGTATCTCATATCTCGAGTTTGAAGATTGTGTTATCTATGTAAAGGATGTTCAGAATCCAGATCAGTTTAAGCAAATGGCTGCCTATGGACTGAAAAATAAGGGCGGTAATCAAATTTTAAATCCAATCTATATTCAAAAAGGGCAGGGTATTGTGGGAACTGTGGCACTTACTGCCCAACCCGAAATCATTTATGATACAAGCAAAGACAATAGATATATTGTAGATGAGATGCGAAGGCTATCAGAATTGACCGTGCCAATTGTTTTACACGGAGAAGTTATTGGAATCATTGACACAGAGCACAGTCAAAAAGGTTATTTTAATGAAATTCATCTGCGTATTTTAACTTCTGTTTCTAAGCTGATTGCCAATCGAATTGATAAATTAAAAGAACAGGAAGAGAAGGAAAGACTGCAGGATAATGTTTTCCAAATCAATAAAAATTTAGGCGAAAAAGTGCAAGAGCTGGAACTTGCCAATGAAGCTGTTGCTGCCCTTTCAACCTTCGCTCGCGAGAATCCGAATCCTGTTTTGAGATTTAGTAAATCAATGCAGTTGTTATTTGCAAATGATGCTTCCAAGATAGAATTTTTGGATTTGTTCGGTATAGATGAAGAGGGTATCAGAGATGAGGAATTTAAAAATTTTTATATAAATTTTGTAAGGAGTAATGAAGTTTACAAAACTTTATTTCTAGAGAGAGGAGGTTTAACTTTTTCCGTCACATTAAAAAATGTGAAGGAAACGGATTATGTAAATGTATATGCAAACAATCTGACCTCCTTCATTAATCAGATTAAAGAAAAAGAATTAGAGCTCTTTCAGTTGAATCAAAAACTAGATGAGCAGAAAGTTTTTTATGAATTTATTCTGGATAATTTACCGGCAGACTTGGCTGTTTTTGATCCTCAGCACAGGTATTTGTATGTTAATCCTGCAGGAATTAAAGATCCTGAGCTGAGAGCTTTTTTGATTGGAAAAGATGACTTTGATTATTGCCATTACAGAAACAAACCTACTGAGCTAGCCGAGAAAAGGAGAGAAATTTTTCAGAAAATATTGAAAAATAAAAAAGCAGAACAGTGGGAAGACGAGCAAATGGATTCAAAGGGCAACAGGCAGGTGGTTTTTCGAAATATGTCTCCTTTGTTTGATCAGGAAGGGAACATCAAATACATTGTTGGCTATGGGATTAATATCAATGAAAGGAAATTTACTGAGGAAAAATTAGTGAAAGTAAACGAAAGGTTACAATTGCTCGAAAGTTTCTTAAGACTTACTGGCGATGCTATACAGGTAGCTGATGAATCCGGCCGTATGGTTTATATCAATCGTATTGCTTCAGAAAGATTGAGTATTCCTGAATCAAAGGTGGAAAATTATCATGTTTCAGATTTTGAACCACTATTCAACGACCATAGGAATTGGAAAAATCATCTCGCCGAATTACAAAAAACTGGTCTGTTCAGAATAGAAAGTGAAAATAAAAATACGAATACAGGTCAGATAACCTATGTGGATGTAAATGCTAAATATGAGGTAATTAATAACCATGGTTATGTAATTGCCATTTCAAGAGACATAACAGAGCGAAAGGCTACGGAAAGAGAATTGCTGGAGACAAAACAAAAATTAGAAAGTATTTTAAATGAAATGGGAGACGTTCTCTGGTCTACCTCTCTGTACGACAACCAGATTTTCTATTATACCCCCTCCGTTGAAAAATTATTCGAAATACCTTTGGAAGAATGGTATAAAGATCGTTCACTTTGGGTAAAAGTCATTCATCCGGAAGACAAGGAAATCGTTGAAGAAGTTGAATTTCAATTAAATTCCAAGGGGAATTATGATGTTGATTACAGAATTATAACCCATAGTGGTAAAATTAAATGGATCAATAACAAAGGAAAAATTGTTTTCAATGAAGATCAGTTGCCTGTACGTATCGACGGTTTCATTACAGATATAACGAAAGTAAAACTGTCTTTCGAAAGGCAAAAACAATTTATCAAAGAAGCACCTACGGCCATTGCCATGTTAGACAGAGATATGAAATATATCGCCGTATCTGATAAGTTTATTTCTGATTATCACCTGGAACCGATCACTTTGATCGGGCAATCCCATTTTGAAGTTTTTCCTTATATAACGGAAGAATGGCGTCAAATTTACCAAGATTGTCTGGAGGGCACTTCCTTCTCCAGAGAAGAAGACAAATTTATAGAAGCAGATGGTTCTACAATTTGGTTGAAATGGAAAATAAATCCATGGTTTAATGATAATGCAGAAATAGGTGGTATAATTATATTAACGGAAGACATCACCAAAATTAAAGAATCAAAAGAAGAGGAGTTAAAACATATTTTGAAGTTGACCCAGACCCAAAATGATAGATTGAAGAATTTTGCTCATATTGTTTCTCATAATTTAAGATCTCATTCGGGTAATATTCAATCTCTGATAGACTTGCTCTTAGAAGAGATGCCTGATTTAAAAGATTTCGAATTAACACAATTGATGCAACAAGCCTCCAGTAATTTAATTGAGACCATTTCCCATTTATCTGAAGTGGCTGCCATGAACGTTAAGGAAAATCAACAGATGCATATGATTGATTTGTACCAAACTACTGAAAAAGCAATCAATAATGTAAGTGCCTTAGCCAAAAATTCAAATGTTCAGTTGATAAATGAATTGAAAGGGAATGAAAAAATTATGGGAATTCCAGCTTATCTGGATAGTATACTTTTAAATTTTCTAACGAATGGAATCAAGTATAGGTCCAAAGAAAAAAAGTCCTTTGTTAAGGTGAAATCTGAAGAACATTTGAATATGTTAATCATTGAAATTGAAGATAATGGTTTGGGAATTGATATGAAAAGGCATGGCAATAAACTATTTGGTATGTACAAAACCTTTCATGGAAATTCCGATGCCAGAGGAATTGGCTTATTTATCACAAAAAATCAAATCGAAGCCATGGGTGGAAGAATTGAGGTAGAAAGTGTGCTCGGAGAGGGAACAACTTTCAGAATTATTTTTACTTTTGACTATTCTTTAGATAATACGTCAGAGAATTCTTAAAAAATTAAAAAAAATGAATTTTTATCAACTAAATTTTCTTTTCAACGTAAAACTACCTTATCTAAATTAAATTTATATGTACTATAAAAAAATAGGGTATCATTACGTCATATACTTTTTGTTTTTTTTACTAAGTCAAAACATAGTAAACTCTCAAACCTTGCCCATTCAATTTAATGGATATGGTCATGTAGAGTACATTGTTGACCGTAGCTCTGGAAAAACAAATAGTTATTTTTCCTTAGGGGAGCATGATTTTTTTGTAAAAGCCAACATCAATAAGAGAATTTCCTTTTTGGGTGAGTTTGTTTTAAGGTTCAACAGCAATTCACCTACCACTTTTTTGCCAAGTATAGAAAGATCTTTGGTTCGCTTTGCTTTAGATAGTAAAAATGCAATTATTGGAGGTAAGGTTCATACTCCTGTAAATTATTGGAATGACTCCTATCACCACGGTAGAGTTTTTTTTCCAGTAATTGAAAGACCTTTTGCATTTAGTTATTTTGTTCCATTACACACCTTGGGAATTCAGGCCCAGGGGCAGAATTTGGGGCCATTGAATTTTGGATATGATTTGATGGTTGGAAATGGGATCAACTCCACCGATTTTTCAAGTAAAAGTTTTATTCCTGCAGTTATGGCTTCTTTTCATTTCAAACCGGTGGAAGGTGCGAGAATAGGGATGGGTTATTATTTCAACAGGATGGCTGAAAATGGCTACAGTTCCCATTCTGGTCATAGCTTAACCCCTCTGCTCACTGTAGATAAAATGTATAAGGGTGCCCTTGATTATCACTTATTAACTGGGTCAATCGCCTATTTTGGAAATCATATAGAAATTCTAAATGAATTGTGTTACAATGCTTCTCAAACGGATACACTAGGTCTTGCAAATAATATTTCCAATTTTACCTACCTGGGTATACGTATCAAAGAAAAGCATATACCTTATATCCTTGTGGATTATATCAAAACGGCGGCGAATGATTTACATGTTTATCCCATGGAAATGGTAAAATTGAGTGTAGGATACAGGTATGAATTTGATTATTTAGTGAATTTAAAGGTACAATTTGAATATCAGGCGAGAAATACGAGCGGATTTATTTCTGATTTTAAGGATGGTATTTTTGGGGGGCGGATACAATTAGCTTACGGATTTTAAAGAATGAGAATTTTTAACCTAATACTAATTATTTTTTGTCTTTACACCTTACAGGTAAAGGGGCAGGGCAGTGATACGGAGCAAATCCATGTCATTGGAAATAGAATTGGGTTTAACCAAAGTTCACTAAAGGAAATCAAAGAAATATTTAAAGGAAAGGAAACCTATTGGAAAAATAAGGAGCAGGTAATTATTGTGCTACCATCGGCTAAATCTGAACACGCAACAATTATAGCCAAGGATATTTTCGCTATGTCGGTCGCTGCCATGCAAAAATATTGGCTGCAAATGGTCTTTCAAGGTCGTGGAAATCCACCAGTGTTCTTATCAACAGATAAGGAAATAATCGATTATGTGGCAAAGAATCCAGGTGCAATCGGCTTGATTTATCGAAAAGAAAAAGAAGTTCCAGCTTCATTGTTAATCAAGATTAAATCTTAATTAAATGAAGATCTTTAAGAGTATTTCTTTTCGGATTTGGTTACCCTTTGCAGTGTCGATATCTGCTTTTATTTTAGCTGCTGGATACTATTATCCTTTAAAGCAAGAGCAAATATTCATCCAAAACAATAAATCTAAAATTGATGAGCTCGCAAAAACAGTAGCTTTGGGGGTTGAATTATCTCTATCGTCTGATAATTTCAAAGGATTGGAAAAAACTATTGAATTGGCTAAAACGACATCTGAGTTTGAGTTTATTGCCATAGTACAACAAGAAAAAGATTTGAAAGATCAGATTTTTGCAATCAATCCCAGAGCATACAGATCAGAAGAAGCCTTAAACAGAAATCATAAAAAATTTGTCTACGCAAGCCACCCGATCAAAACAGACTTATTGCAAGGCTATGTATTAATCGGAATTTCTAAGGAAGAAATCCAGCACAAAGTTTTTGAACTAAATCAGCCTGTATACATATTTTTACTTAGTTTGTTAATCGTTTCCCTTCTTGCCTTTTTATTTTTTGCAACAACGATATCAAAGCCAATTCGCTACTTAACTTCTATTGCCAATCAACTGGAAAAAGAGAATTACTCAGTTGAGATTATTCCTTACAGGTCTAATAATGAAATAGAGGAGTTGAATAATGCTCTCTTTAGTTTGAGAGACACATTACAAGAGGCAAAATTCAGAAATTTAGAGTTCAATAAGCAATTGGAAGATGAGATTATTCTTCGAACGAAAGATTTAAAAGACACAAGAGACAAATTGATTGTAGCTCAGAGAATTGCTCATTTGGGTAGCTTTGAATATTACCCAGAAGATAATCACTGGATCTTATCCGATGTATTGTATGAGATTTTAGGATGGGGTCATCAGGATAGAATGACTACATCCAATTGGCTGGAAGCTTTAGATCCTTTATCTGCTATTGAGTTGGAGAAAACATTATCCGGAAACAATAGTTCAGGTACTTTTAAAAAGGATGTAAAAATAATTCTGACTGCTCAAAAAACGGAAAAATGGTTGTCCATTGTAGGTGAAATTGATAAGAATTCAGAGAAGAAAACATTTATAAGGGGAACAATTCAGGATATAACAGATAGAAAATTGATTGAAAATGAAGTAAACAGGTTGTCACTTGTGGCTACTAAAACTTCTAATTGTGTGATTATAACAGACAAGGAAAAGAAAATGACCTGGGTCAATGATAGCTTGCTCAAACTTACAGGTTATTCAATGGATGAACTGATTGGGAAAACCCCTAAAATATTTCAATTTGAAAAAACAAATCCACTCACCACCTCTAAAATCAATGAACTTTTAGCTCTCAACAAAGAAGTTAAGGAAGAAATTCTGAACAGAGGTAAAAATGGAAATGAATATTGGGTTGATATTAACATTGTACCCATATATGATCAGGAGGAGCAACATATTGGTTTCATGGCGGTGGAAAATGATATCACGCAGAGAAAGAAACAGGAGGAGGAAATACTTTCAATCAAAGACAAACTTGAAAGTATCCTCAATGAAGTCAATGATGTTATCTGGTCTGTAAAAGTTCCTGATTTTTCAATTCTGTTTTTCTCCAAAAGTGCTGAAAAGCTCTATGAGTATAGCTTAGACGAACTTTCCCTTATTCAAAATCTAAGATCTAAGTTAATTCATCCCGATGACAGATACGTTGAGGCTTTGATTAGTGAAAGCATTAAATTACATTCCTTTTTTAATGTTGATTATCGAATCGTTTGTCCAACAGGAAAAATTAAGTGGATTAACTCAAAAGGTAAGGTCATTTTTAATGAGCTTGGAGTACCAGTTCGGGTAGATGGCATTGATACAGATATTACCGAGGTGAAAATGGCCCTGGAAAGACAAAAAAAGTTTATCAAAGAAGCTCCATCTGCCATAGCTATGTTGGATAGGGACTGGAAATATTTGGCCGTATCAGATCGTTGGGTTCAAGATTATCAATTGGTTGACAAAGAAGTGATTGGAAGTTCTTTTGAAGACTCATTTACGCATTTTTCAGGTAATTGGAAGCATATACTTTCTGATTGTATCTCAGGAGCAACATTTTCTCATGAGGAAATGAAATTTAAAAGATCAGATGGCAGTAGTTTTTGGTTGAAAATGAGGATTAACCCATGGTACAACGAAAATGATATGGTAGGTGGGATCATTATTCTTACCGAGGATATAACTTTAATAAAAGAGTCTAAGGAAGAGGAACTCAGGCATATACTAAGACTAACTCAAACTCAGAACGATCGTTTGAAAAATTTTGCGCATATAGTTTCTCATAATCTCAGGTCACACTCAGGAAATATTCAGTCCCTCATAGAGTTGATGATGGAAGACAAACCTGATTTAAAAGAATATGAATTTGCAAAGTTAATACAGGTTTCCTCGTCTAATTTAATGGAGACTATAACGCATTTATCTGAAGTCGCAGCTATGAATGTCAAGGAGAACGAAAAATTGTCAACAGTTGATTTATACCTCACTGTCGAAAAAGCTATAACTAATGTAAATGCGATTGCTAAAAATGCTGAAGTCAAAATTATTAACGAGCTTAAAGGGGATGAGAAAATTTTAGGTATTCCTGCGTATTTGGATTCAATTGTGTTAAATTTTCTAACAAATGGCATAAAATACAGGGCTAAGGAAAGAGAAAGTTTTATAAAAATTAAAAGTGAAAAATTAAATCATTATATTGTGTTACTTATCGAGGATAATGGCTTGGGGATTGATTTGAAAAGACATGGAAATAAGTTATTTGGGATGTACAAAACCTTTCATGGGAACCCAGATTCAAGAGGGATAGGCCTCTTTATTACCAAAAATCAAGTTGAGGCCTTAGGTGGTAGAATCGATGTAGACAGCACAGTAGGAATAGGAACAACATTTAAAATATTTTTTAAAAATGAGGAAAATTGATATCGTTTGTATCGTGGATGATGATCCAATTCACGTGTTTACAACGAAGAGAGCTCTTCAACTAGAAAACATCTGCAATTCTGTTATGGTTTTCAAAGATGGAAAAGAGGCCTTTGACAGACTGAAAGCCATTCATACAGCAAGTGAACTATTGCCAGATGTTATTTTGTTGGATTTGAATATGCCCATTTGGGATGGGTGGGATTTTTTAGATGAATTCACTAAAATTCACACCCATAAAAAGATTGTAATTTATATTACATCTAGCTCAGATAATCCTGACGATTTGGCGAAAGCTAAAACCTATGAAGCGGTCAGTAGTTTTATTGTAAAGCCTTTAACGATAGAAAAATTAAAGCAAGAATTAATTAAAATTGATTAAATATAATTTTAAAAATGCATCGAAAGTTGCATTTTTTTTTGTTCGCGTATGAACTTTTTTGATTAAATTTAGTTTTAGGCTCTTTTAAAAAAAATAATCTTATCTTTAACAATTGACTTTTATCATCATTTAATATTTTTCCCATGTACGGTTTGGTAAATAAAGCGATTAAAGATTTGGTTGTAGCTAAACACGGTATTGATAAATGGAATCAAATTTGTGAGCTAACAGGATTCTATGATGAAGACTTTGTAGCTATGAATCCTTATCCCGATGCGCTTACCTATCAATTGGTAAAAAATGCCTCTATTGTTTTAAAAACTGATGCTGCTGCTATTTTGGAGGCTTTTGGAGAGTATTGGATTCTCTACACGGCAGATGAAGGTTACGGAGATTTAATGGACCTCACAGGTTCTAGTTTCGTTGAATTTTTAGGAAATTTAGATATGTTGCATTATCGGATTAATAACATAATGCCTGAATTGGCTGCTCCTCAATTCTCAACAAGAAATGAAACTGAAAATTCTGTTGAGCTTATTTATAATTCTCATAGGGAGGGTCTTGTCCCCATGTTATTTGGTTTAATAAAAGGCTTGGCCAAGCGTTTTGGTATTACTCACGTAGATATCAAGCAAATCCAGTTTAAGGGAGATCAACAGCCTGAACAGATTTTTTTAATAAAATGGTAAAACTAACTCAATGACAGAATTATTGAGCGAGCATGAGAAGTCAAGGCTGTTATCATTGTATAGTTACCAAATTCTTGATACTGTTGCAGAAGAATCTTTTGACAAAATTACAGAGTTGGCAGCAAGTATATGTGGAACTGAAATTTCATTAATCAGTTTTGTAGATGAGCATAGGCAATGGTTTAAATCAAAAAAGGGAATAGATGTTTCAGAAACTCCCAAATCATTATCCTTTTGTGCTCATGCAATTCAATCAAGTGAACCCTTTATTGTTGAGAATGCGGCAGAAAGCAGTTTGTTTTCTCAAAATCCTTTGGTTACAGGTAATCCTGGAATAGCTTTTTACGCAGGAATACCACTTATTGGGTATGACTCATTTGCTTTAGGAACCTTATGTGTGATTGATAAAAAACCTCATACCCTTTCTGATAATCAAATTGATTCGCTTAAAACCCTGGCACAATCAGTAGTTCACCTCTTGGAATTGAGAAGAAAAAATCTAGAATTAATCTCTCAACAGCAAGTCTTGCACCAAGCTATGGAATTTAATAGTCCTTTTTTTATAGTTTTGGCTGAAGATGCAACTATTTTAAATTTTGGGAAAAAATGGTTTAAAATTCTACCTGAAATGAAGACAGGGGAGTCTTTCTATCATTATTTTGAGTTTTCAGCTCCTTTTTCTTTTGAAAATTGGATAAGTGCAAACAGAAGAGAAAGTCAACGTGTTCATTTTTTTGAGGATAGATCAAAGATTCAAAGGTATAAATTTTCGATTTTATACATGAATCATCAAATTATTCTATCCTGTAGTCCGGTAATCAACTCCAAGTTTTCCATTAAGAATTACCAACTTACATTAAATGACTTTGTACCGCATGACTATGTATCAGAGTATTTATTTTTACAACAGACCACTGATCGTTCTCTGAAAGATGCCAAGGCAATCAATGATAAGATTATTGAAAAGAATAAAAGGCTTTCCCTGCTGGAGAGTTTTTTAAATAAGGTAACAGATGGTATTATGGTATTTGATTCAATTGGAAAGTTGATCTATCATAATGAAAGTTCTAAAAATAGAATGTTAGAGACAGGTTCTGTTGATGAGGTAATTGATATCAGCAGTATAGATCCAAGGTTACGTGATCCACTTATTTTTGATGAATTTGTATTCATGTTGAAATCTGATGGGGTTTACAATGCAGAGCGAAAAATTATGGATGAATCTGGAAAAGTTACTTATGTTGATATTAATTTAAAGTATGAAAGTATCTTCGATTCTGGCTATTTTATATCAATTTGTAGAGATGTAACCTTGTTGAAAGAGTCTAAAGAGGAGGAACTAAGGCAGGTTCTCAAGGTAACTCAATTACAAAATGATCGCCTGAAAAATTTTGCCCATATTGTTTCTCATAATTTAAAATCACATTCAGGAAATATTCAGTCCTTGATACATCTGATTCTTGAAGAAAATCCAGATTTACTAGCCGATGATTTCTTTTCAATGATGAAAATGGCTTCCGATAATCTAACTGAAACGATTGATCACTTGTCTGAAATTGCAGCAATGACAGTGAAAGAAAATAATTCCTTTGAGGAAATTCATTTAACGGATGCATTAAAGAGAGCCATCCATAATATTTCTGCCCTGGCCTACAACTCAAAAGTGGAAATTATCAATGAGTGTGAAGGTCATTTATTTATTCAGGGGATAAAAGCATATATCGATAGTATAATACTTAATTTTCTTACCAATGGAATTAAGTATGCAGATCCCTCAAAGGAGTCATTTCTTCGAATTTTCAGCAGAAAAGATGAAAAATTTGTAGAGTTGTCATTCCAGGACAATGGTTTAGGATTAGACTTGAAAAGAAATGGCGAGAAACTATTTGGAATGTATAAGACCTTTCATCAGAATCCAGAGGCCAGAGGTATTGGTCTTTTTATTACCAAGAATCAAGTGGAATCCATGGGAGGAAGCATTCATGTCGATAGTAAATTGGGCCAAGGATCTACTTTTACTGTACGTTTTGAGAGATCAAGCCAGTAAAATTTACTTTTGAGCAGATGGGGTATATATTTTCTGTGCATTTCTCATATTCCAGGTCTTTTCCAGATGTATTGTCTTTAATTTTTCCTGATTGAACAATTGCAGTTCATCCTTATACATTTCACAGTTTTTATGATTTTCAAAAGGAATCAAACTTTCAATGCTTTCAGTTCCATTAGGTCCAAATTTTACAAATTGTATGAATGTATCTCCGTATTCGAGAACATAATTACCAGAAGGATTCAATTCAGCATAGGCAGGGCTCAGCATATCGGGAAATCCTTTGGCAGGATGTAATTTCCCATTCCTTAAATGAAATTGAATTTCTTGCATGGGCACTTCAATGGTTTTGTATTTTTCCATCAGAAATGTTTGTGTAGCGGCCAGGGCTTCAATAAAATCTGTTTCGCTAATTTGTATTCCCTTTATGAAAACGGCATCCCCTTTATTTTTTTTCTTGAAAATATACTGCATGGTCAACATAACAATGGTAGTCTCGTGTGAATTGTATTCTGCCTTGAAATTCCAATTTTGAAATTTTGTCATAATATCGGCAACTTGTGGAAAATCTTTTGGGTTGATCTGGAAAAGCTGCTTGATGGATTGATAAAATATTGTTTTTTTACTTAGTTGATTATCAAATTTTATTTTTTTAAAATCCTCATAACTCCATTTCGTCTTATTTTCTATTATTTCGGTGAATCGCGTTGAACGATTATTATCTCCAAATCTTAAATCAGAGAAACGGTCTGGTTTAAAAACCGGAAAATTAGAACTTTCACAACTGGCTCTGGATGGAGTGTTATTCATATTGTACACATAATCGCAGGTCGGATTTTCAACATGTGGTTTTTCTTCGAGAGAATAAAAGGCATCCCAAAGTACCTTAGTCTCTTTTGCGGCAACGACCTGACTATAGTCAATGCTGGTATCTCTTTTCGGAATAATTCCATTGCTCAGGTAATAGATATTCTGCAGATAGTCGGCATACACAATATTAAATAAGGGAACAGCATCCATGCGGAGCGCATTTTTAAACTGATTCAGATTGGTAGATTTACCCATTCTGTAATATTGTTCTCCACTGTGGATGGATTGAAAGGCAGGACTTCTCAGGGCGTAAAATCTACCCTTGGGTGATTTAAGTGTTGGGCCAAAAACGGACTCATAACACATTTTTTTGACAGGAATAACGATGGACTTACCCAGTTTTACCTGTAGCCAAATAGGTCTTTTTCTTAGTTTTTCATAGTTTCCATTCCATTTGTATTCCAGACTTTTTTTATGCTTCATATCCAATTCAAAAACATCCACCTGATCCATATAATTGAAGGTATGTCCCCACCCTAGGTAAGGATTAGCTCCCATCACTATACAGGTTCCTCCCTGAAACATAGCACCATAAATATTCATTCCCTCTTCACTGCATAGATGGGCATCGTAAAAAGAAAAGGTACCATCAATTTTGAAATGTGGATTTATGGCCAGAAATGTCTTGCCGGAATCTGTCATTTCTTTTCTGAAAGCATAGGCATTGGACCCCAGGCTATTACTATTGGATTCTGTGTCAAATTTTCCGTTAAGGATGTTTTTCAGGGAATTGGGAGTGCCGACCAAGGCGGAAAAAGCCACAATATATGTTTTGATTACATCCTTGGGTTCTATGGGGAATGCTTTTTTTATCAGAACCTCCTTGGAGTGACTCTTCGCAGAGGCATTGATTCCTTTACA
>CAZNNX010000073.1:0-15103 GCA_964574485.1 uncultured Saprospiraceae bacterium
CTGCTCTAATAGGATTCTTCTTTGAGGAGCAGATGGAAGTTTTTTTTAGTGGAAATCTACTTTTAGTAGGTTTTTGTCTTTTGATTAGTTCAAGTTTACTTTTTACTGCTGATCGGGTACAAAAAAATAAAATCATTGAGGGTAAAAAAGTAGGTCTGTTTGAATCAGCCTTGATAGGAATTGCTCAAGCTATTGCTCTGTTACCTGGAGTTTCACGGTCCGGAGCTACCATTTCAACTACCTTGTTGCTGGGAGTAGACAGAAAACAAGCTGCACAATTTTCTTTCCTAATGGTATTACCTTTAATTTTTGGTAAAATGGCCAAAGATTTACTTGATGGAAATCTTAGTTTTAGTAATGAAGAAGCCATTCCTTATGCAGTGGGATTTTTCACTGCCTTTCTGGTTGGAATATGGGCTTGCAGATGGATGATTCAACTCGTTAGTAAGGGCCGCTTACTTTACTTTTCTATTTACTGTTTGATTGTTGGACTGATCGCAATAATAGCTTATATTTATCTGTAGATAAATTTTGTTAGAATTTGAAGTCGACTCATTTATTATTTTTTTTGCTTTTGGTTGCAATATTGCCCAATCAGGTCTACTCTCAGATAGTTATTCCCAATGCATCTTTTGAGGAAATAGATCCAATTCATTTTAAAGCATTACAATGGACTGCCTGCAAAATTAATTCCAGTCCAGATTTACTTCCAGGACCTTGGGGTGTTACAAAAAAGGCATCAGATGGCCAGTACTATTTAGGACTTATCACCAGAGAAAATAATAGCTATGAATCTGTAAGCATAAATTTAAATCAGTCACTGGAAAAAGATTCCTGCTATGTTTTGGTATTTGATCTGGCAAAAGATAGTCACTACAGTGGATATAAGGCAACTATTTGTCTACGGTTTTGGTCAGCAGGCACTGATTGCGAAAAAAAGGAATTATTATTCAAAACAGAGGCTATTGAGCACAATTCCTGGAAAACCTATACTTATAATTTCATCCCGAGCAGCAGTTTTTCTAATCTCCTCATCGAGGCATACTACAAAACACCTACTGTAGTTCCTTATCGGGGAAATATTTTGTTAGATTCTTTTAGACCCATTCTAAAATGCAAAAAAGCATAGATGCATTAGAAAAAAAATGCCTGTCGGAATTATCTCAAATCAACAGCCAATTGTTGTTGAAGGAGCCATTCTGGGGTCATCTTTTGAGTAGAATTGACAAGAAAACAGATAAGGAAATCAGTTCAATACAGATTTCGATCATTGAATCCAGACAATTTCAAATAAAAGTAAATCCCATATTTTGGACCAAGGATATTGATTCCATTTGCAAAAAAAGAGAGCTGTCAAGTATTGTATTTAAAACTCAACTCCTTAAAAAACAAATTTTGTCTATTATTTTTCATCACATTGAAAGATTCAGCCATTTTCAAGATGAATTATACTTTAGCTATGCACAAGAGATACAAATGGCGGCTTTCCTTGATTCAACTTATTTCATAAGCAGGGAAATTCAATCTATTTTTTCCAATCAAATTCAAATAGATGCTACCTACAGCATAGATACGTATTATCAACAGGTGGAACAATATTTAGGTAAAAAAAATAAAGCCAATTTAACACCAAAGGAGACACTAATTCTCGAAGATAAAATCGACAAAAAATCTGGTTCTCAGCTGTCTGAACTGGAAAAAAAATTACTCCGGATTCAAAGTGATCATTTGATTCAACAAGCTACACAATGGGTGGGGAAAAATGCAATTCAATCCTATTCTCCTCAACTATGGAGGGCCTTAGAGTCATTGCATGCTGTTTCAATTAAACCCATTTCCTGGAAAAAAAAGCTCTCTATTTTTACACAATCCGTTGGTTCTACCCGACTTAAAAACACGCTTAGAAAACCTTCCAAAAGACATGGTAGCTTTCCGGGTATCCAAATCAGGAGAAAAACTAAAATTCTCTGCATCATTGATAGCTCAGCCTCAATAACAGAAGAAGAACTGCTCTTATTTTATACAGAAATAAAAAAAATACAACAATTGAATATTCAAATTCAAATTGCTGAGGCAGATACAGTAATACAACAGATTTATCAATTCAATGGAAAAATTCCCAAAAGAATCAAAGGCTGGGGAGGAACAGATTATACAGAAGTATTGAAAGAAGCCAATCAACAAACTGTTGATGCCATTTTATTTTTTACGGATGGATATTCTACCTGTCAGCTTGAAGAGAAACTGGTTCATCCCCTTTTGTGGGTACTTAGCCCTGAAGGTATGTCTTTAGATCAGATTGATCATTTTCCGGGACAAAAAATAAAAATGTCTTACTAAATACTTTACTTTTGTATAAACTATAAAAAAATATGAGGTTCATTGCATTGCAGTTTTTAGTTTTTGTAGCTGTTGTTTCCTGTACGAATACCACGGATAATTCTTTTGAAAAAATGCTTCAAGGCAATTGGGTATGTACAGAAGGTACCCTGAATGGAGAAAATGCAGAATTAATGATTTTCAACGAGTCTGAAGGTAACCTGGGAGCCAATTTGATTATTAAGGATGATCAAATTGAATTCCCCGTATTAAGCGATTTGGGAAAAGAAGTGAAACAAAGTTTTACCATCAAAGGAAAAGAACTTCATGCTTCATTCAATAAAGATTTAATTTATCAAGTGACAGCCATCAGTGAAAATCAAATGACTTTAGAATTTACAATTACTGCTGAGGACCAAAAATTTGAATTCAATCTGATTTTTACTCGTAAAGAGGCTTTGCGTTCGAAAAAATAAAGACAGATTTAAAATCTACCCACTCTTTATTGTCAAGCTACCTCTATCGTTCCCACGCCTGGCGAAGGAGCCGGTTTTTAAAGTTATTTGTTGATGCGATCCAAGATCGTTTTATTTTCATCCCGTTTGCTATCTGAATTAGTTTTCGTTCACGAGATTCCGACTCTTGTCCTGACCTGTGTTATGCAGCGTTCCCTTCTATAGGTTTGATATTATTAAACTCTTGCTCTTTATGATTTCGTACTTCTTCCAAATCATAATCATCTTGAAGACCTAACCAAAACTTGGCACTTGTTCCGAAATATTTAGCGAAACGAATCGCGGTATCCGCAGTGATTCTTCGATTACCCTTGATAATTTCGGAAATGCGGGTTTGAGGGAGAAAAGTTTCCTTTGCCAAACGATAAGCAGAGATCTCCATTGGAATTAAGAATTCCTCAAGTAGGATTTCACCCGGGTGAATATTTTTCAACTTTTCCATATCTGTATTATTAATGATAATCTAATATTCTTATTTCGTAGGTAAGATTTTCAATTAATACTACTCTGATAAGAAAGTGATTAATGCGGCACAACTTAAGTATACAGTTTTATTTGGGATACACATAACGCCAAAAATCATAGCATTCGTTTAAAATTTCTTTATAATACTCTGTATCCTTAGATTCATTTTTTAATGTTTCAAATGATTCATAATAAGCAGGGCTATACTTTTCATCCTCATAATTGTAAACGGGCACTCGCGATTTTTCAATTTTAGCCAATAAGAAAAGTAATTTCGCCCTTAATTCCTTATTACGTGTAACCTGTAAACCTTTCTTTACGTAGTTTGCTGCAATGTCAGGATTATAATATGTTTCATATTGCCAATATAAATGCTTGAAGTTTTTATCAATTTTAGGATCCTTAGTTATATAACTAAACCATTTGGAATGACCTGAATTGTCCTTTGAAAAATAAAGCGCAGGGCGATTCCATCCTTGAATTCCTGTATTATACCATGCCAATCCGAGTAAATAAAAATACTGATCAGCTTTTTGTTGGTCCTTTACAGTCAAGGCTTCTAAATTTTTTAATTGTTCTGCATAACTGATCAAGTCATATCTTTTGTTAAGAAAAGGATAGATTTTATACAAGGCATTATGATTCTGATTTTCAATTGCTGTATCAAAGTAAGGGTTTCGGACAGATTCCGTCCAAATACTTTTGTTGAGATAGTTGTTATTAAAATACACACTGGTTCTTTGGTATCTCAAATCCATTTTTCTAAACTCTGCAATTGCTTTGTCCAACTGATTTCTCTGAAGAAAATAAACTCCTTTTAGTTCCAGCAACATTTGTTTGGCTTGCTCTCTACCAGCACACCTTTGAGAGATCAGATAAGCATCTATATCATTATCTTGGGCTTGATTAATAAATTTTTCCAATTGTAAGATCAAATCCCAATTCAGATTATTCCGCAAAACAACCATATCGTTATGCATAAGCATAGCTCTTGCCAAATCACCTTTCTCCAAAAACCACAGTGAAAATATGTCCTCTACAAAGCCCTTTAGGTCCTCGTTTGAAAACAGAGATAAATCCTCCAGATATTGAGACCAAATTTGAATAATATCTTCATCAGACGGGTTTTGTAAATGGCAAATCTTAGAGACAAAGGATAGTAATTTCGCTTTTTCCTTATACTCTGAAGATTCGGAAATCTGTTTAGATTTCAATTGAACTTCTTTATCATTTTTCAGCATCATTTGTAGATAGATTTCTGCGATGCGCCAATAATCTTTATTTTTTAATTGGTTATTACTCAGCATTGTTGCAACTGTAATCGCAGTTTCTTCCAATGCTTTTCTATCTTCCACTCTGGGATAATTTATATAATTTTCTTCCAAATCTTGCGGAAATGCATAACTCTGCAGTTTTTGAATATACTTGGACATAAGCATTTCAATCATGGGATGATTCAAATCAATGGAAGCCATATTCTTAATTTCTTCATTTAAATTCCCATTGGCATTTAAGCCCCTCATAGCAAAGAAGGCAATTTTTTCTGCCGGTGTGGTACAGTAAGCATAACTTTCTTTCCATTCATCTTGAGAACTGATTTTAAAACTTGTGAGTGCAACTTCTCTTCTTTCAGGACATTCGGCAAAAATTTTGGCATAGAGATAGGGAGCCTCCGCTTTTTTCATTCTGTATAGCGATCCTGCCTTCAACTCCAAAGCTCTGTAACAGATGTGATTCCATTTTTTTATACTTGTAAAATAAGTTTGATGCCACTCAAGCACCTTTGAATCATCTCCCTTGTAGTAAGCCATTCTGATTGCTTGAAATGCATACCTTTCCTTAAAAAAAGGGTCTGTTGCTTTTTTGGCTTCCTGAATGCCCTCTTCCATCAGTCTTTTTAGCCTTCCCTGATCCGGTTCTTTATATTCGGCCCAATAATCAGCATTCCCCAGCGCATGTTCTTCACATTTTTTAGCATAAAGCAAATAAGTAAGCATTTTCTTTTTCAATCTAGAATCATTTTTCCACAACTGTACAATGCTTGGACTATTTGCTTGTGACCTCATTTTAGCTACATCTTCCAATTCAGGTAAAGTACTGCTGTAAATCAGTGCAATGAGATCCTCCTTTGATACCTTGCCCTTCAAAAACTGATACCATTCTTCAATATTTCTATCTTCTGGCTCCTTTGCCTTTTCTGAATATCCCAATCCAAACTCAGGTTGATAATCAATAAACCAAATCAGTAAAGGGTCGCTTATGTTATCATTTTCCATGAATTTATAATACATGACACTAAAATCATATCCACAGGTATGTGAAGTCTGTTGACTTATACACATCGCTAAAATGAGCAATAATTTTTTCCACCAATTTTTCATATTCATAATTAATTCCAATGTTTCAAGTTTTCTTTACTGTAAGGAGCCAATACTTCCGGATCCAAATGATAATATATTATCGTAAAATCTTTTTCTCTTCTATGCTCTTTCATCCATTTCAAAACCTGCTTAATTTGTTTTTTATTCACCTTTTCAATTTTCAATAAATCTCCCTTATAAACATATTGTCCCTTGATATAGTGGCTTTTTCTAACCTTATACCGATCATCTGCTATTTTTTCATACAACTTACTACTTCTTATTTCTTCATATGCATTGGGGAGAATTTGAATAATATGACCGTGTCGATACTGTAATGTCCAGGAGTAAAGTGCTAAAGCCAAATCAAATCGTATAGGATAATTTGAAAATCCTTTTACATATTTTTGGGCAGTTTCTATATCCAAAATTGAGTTTTCCGTCTCTACATTGGTCAAATCACCGGTATTATAAAACATCAGTACAGCTTCATCGGCAGGAGGAACACCTGTTTGTTCGCTATATTTAACCTGATGAAGCCTCAGGGTAACAGAAATGCGGTTCACCTGAATGGCCTTTAGTTTTTCTTTAAATTGCCTGAGCATTTGAAAATAAGCAGTTCTACTCTCCTCACTCCAATCACAATCAAATTGTATGCACTGCACCTTGTTTGTTTTCCTGATTTGCCTAATCTGCTCTTCTATCTTACTTTGTATTTTTTGAGTCAACTGCCTTATCTCCTCTGCAGTCCTTCCCAGAATACTACGATTGCTTATAAAAACAACAGGGATGATTTCTCTTAAAGTATTTGGGAATGAATCTATTTTTACAACTGACTGCGGCTGTACCAGCGCTGTTTTTTCATCCAGATCCACATCGAAAATCCTAAGATAAATTTTTTCTACCTTGTATTTATTCAAGATGTTTTCCTGGCTATTTTCTACACTCCATTGAGATTTCCAATGGTAAAAAGAGACCTCATTATTTACATCCGAGCAGGATTGGGACAATAGAAAAAATGCTGTCCCAACTAATATATTTTTCCATTTTATTTTCATACCTGCAATATCGCAAAATTAAGGGAGAAGAAAAAAATAAATAAAAGTTAGCTGTATTAATTTTAAAACATTTTGTTTTATTTTTGATCCAAATTTATCCTATGAAAGAATTTCGAAACCATCCTGCGGCGATTGCCTATTTTGAATCTGTTACTGCTGGTTTTCCCTCTCCTGCCGATGACCACATGGACAAGGCACTGGATTTGAATGAACATTTAATTGCGCATCCGGCCTCCACCTTTTTTGTTCGAGTACAGGGCGATTCGATGACGGGAGCTGGCATTCACCATGGGGACTTATTAATTGTTGACAAATCACTCCATGCACAGACGGGCGACATTGTCATTGCCTTTATTGAAGGAGAATTCACCGTGAAGCGTTATATTTGTAAAGGAAACCGGCATTACCTCTATCCGGAGAACTCTGGCTATCCTGTTATTGAAGTGAGTTTCATCAACGACTTTCGGATCTGGGGTGTTGTTTGTTATTCGGTTCATGCTACAGGAAAAAAATCAACTCAAAAAAGAAATCAATCAAACCTATGAATTCTATCGTAATGGCAACTGCCAACAAAAATAAAATAAAGGAAATCCAGATGCATTTAGAAAACTGGATCAACTGTTTGAGCCTAGAGGATATAAATTGTTGGGAAGAAATTCCTGAAGAGCAAGACAGTTTGGAGGGCAATGCAATACAGAAAGCAGATTATATAAAAAATAAATTTGGGTATGATTGTTTTTCTGAAGATACGGGATTGGAAATAGATATTTTGGGTGGTGCTCCGGGAGTTTATTCAGCCAGATATGCAGGTCCAGACAAAAACAACGAAGCCAATATAAACAAGGTACTCAAAGAATTAAGTGGAAAGTCGAATCGAGAGGCGCAATTCAGAACTATTATTGCGCTACACTGGAATGGAAAATTAGAGTTATTTGAAGGTAAAATTAGAGGTAAAATTTTAGAAGAACCTAAAGGAGAAGGTGGTTTTGGATACGATTCCATATTTCAACCAGAGGGATTTCAGAAAAGTTTCGCTGAATTAGGCATTGAAATAAAAAAACAAATCAGTCATAGATCCATTGCCGTTCAAAAAATGATCGCCTTTGTAAAAGAGCAAAAAAACAACCTTAAGGTATAAAAATAATTCGATGCTGTTTTTCAAACAAAGATTCTAATCTCTTAGGCAATGATTCCAAGTCTTTGGAATCTGCGATAGATCCAGGGCGAGCAGAAATAAGCACAATCATTTCGTCCATCCGAACAGAAGAAGCAATATGCTCAAGACGGTCTGAAGCTTCAAAAGAACTAAAGGTAAAACGAGTGAAATTGTGTGCATGTAAAACAATAGATTGAATCGCTTTTTCCGTAGCCACAGGACAATGACAAAAAACGGGTAGGCTCAATTCAGAAGCCAGTTGGTTCACTTTATAGAGCCAACGATGAAATCCGGGATCCAGTTCGCATAAGGGTGGGCAAAACAAACGCAATTGTCTGTAACTCATAGTTGCCTGATCTGTATTGGTAATAACAACAAGTTTGTCTGTATTCTCCAACACTTGATCTAAAACTTCGTCAGTAAGTTTGTCAATTAACCCTTTTTGACGTGGCCATCCCAAAACGATAGTTGAAGCCATCACTTCCTTTGAAACGCGGGCAATCCCGGAACCTGAGTTAAAATCAATTGTTGTAATAAAATCAACCTCAGTATCTGACGCGGAAGCATGGGCTTTGATATCAAAAATCTTTTTTCTTGCATTGGCAATATTCACTTCAGCATCTAGGTCATTGGTAACAACAGATAACATAGAAATTGAATTTTTCACCTTTTTGTCTTTTAAAACTGTGGCAAAGTCTAATAGTTTTTCAAAATTTAAAAAATTAGATATAGGCAAAAGAATCTTTTCAGAAAAAGGCAAAACAGTAGAAATTTCAGTTCTTGTCATATGTGATTGAACCAGTTTTTTACCCGCTTTCTCCGTAATAAAAGATGCAAATAAACAAGTAAATAAGATGAGAATGATTGTTCCATTCAAAATATATTCATCAATGATTCCCATATTAAATCCTACCAAAATTATAGCAATGGTAGCAGCTGCATGTGCACTACTGAGACCTGCCAACAGATTTCTTTCGTGCAGGTTATACTTAAATAATTTTTGTGTTACAAAAGCAGCAACATATTTTCCCACAATAGCCGTAACTGTCAAAAGGAAGGCTACATAAAAAGAATGATACCCCTTAAAAAGAATTTTCAAATCAACCAGCATTCCCACCTGGATCAGAAAAAAAGGAATAAATAAGGCATTGCCAATATATTCAATCCGATTCATTAAAGCAGAACTATGCGGAATCAATGTGTTTAAAACCAAGCCCGCTGCAAAAGCTCCAATGATAGGCTCCACACCGGCTACCTCAGCCAAAAAAGCCGAAAAGAACACAACCGCCAACACAAAAATATAATGTGAGTGTTTTTCACTCTCTAATTTTTTAAAAAACCACTTGGTTAGCCTGGGAATAACAAAAATCATAACTAAGGTAAAAAAGGTTAAGCCCACCAACAAGCGCAACCAAAAATCAATACTGAGACCCTGAGGCATACTATTTTGCTTGATAACTGCCAGAATAAGAAGTACTGCCGTATCTGTAAGAAGTGTTCCACCAACCGCCACTGCAACAATTTCACTTTTGACTATGCCTAAACGACTTACAATAGGATAAGATAGTAGCGTATGGGTTGCAAACATACTTGAAGTGAGAAAACTTGCATTAAAATCATATCCCAGTACAAAATAACAAATAGGAAAACCAATACTAATGGGAATAAAAAAAGTAAAAGATCCAAATGCTATGCTTTTGTGTCTGTTTTTTAAAAATCTGCTCAAGTCTAATTCCAATCCAGCAATAAACATTATGTATAGCATTCCAAGAGTAGAAAAAAGTTTGATATCCTGGGTTAAAACCAAGTTAAATCCATGAGGTCCTATCATGACTCCGGAAATAATCAGACCAATAATTCCAGGAATTCGAAATCTTCTAAAAACTAAAGGAGAAATTAAAATAATGAACAATACAACAGATAATACGAGAACGTTATTCTTGAAGGGACGCTCAAATTCATGCATTAACTGAATCCAAATATTATACATCTATTCTTTTTGTGAAATCAAATAAAAACTAACACATTCAAATATAACCGGATTTTTGCAGAAAACAGATTTCGCTACCTAAGAAAACATAAGATTTATCTGAAACATTAGGGGTAAATACTTTTTTTTTCATCAACAAATGAGTACCTATAACAAGACAAAATTGGTTTAATGTTCAAATTAAGCTAAATTCGTTTTGTTTTAAGGTTAGTATAATCTAAAGTCCTTTTTGATGAATCAAATTTATACCAAAATTACAGCTACAGGATCTTATCTCCCCACTGAGATTATACCTAATGAGTATTTTAATAATTCAAGTTTTTATACTGCTGATCACCAGCTACAGTCAAAGTCTTCTGAAGAAATTGCAGAAAAACTCACAGAAATAAGCGGAATTGTAGAAAGAAGATACGCAAGTGCAGATCTAAATACATCAGATTTAGCATTTTTTGCTGCAGAAAATGCCTTACAGAGCTCAGGGATAGACAGAGAAAGTTTAGATTATATCATTGTAGCACATAATTTTGCAGATACAAAAAGCGCTAACCATTACACGGATATGCTACCTAATATAGCAGCTAAAGTAAAGCAAAAATTACAGATTATAAATTCCAACTGTGTCGCTTATGATATATTATTTGGCTGTCCCAGTTGGTTACAGGCAGTTATCCAAGCCAATTATTATATTAAAAGTGGCGACGCGAAAAGAGTTTTGGTTGTAGGCGCTGATGTTATGTCTCGTGTTCTTGATCCACATGACATAGATTCCATGTTGTTTGGAGATGGGGCTGGTGCTGTAATTCTGGAAGCTGTGCATTCGGAAACACCTGTGGGTATACTTTGCCATAAAACCATAACAGACGCTGTGGACAAATCCGAGTATCTTAAAATGGGTCCTTCATTAAATAATGAGGATAAAAAACGTATTTATGTTAAAATGCAAGGCAAAAGTGTTTTCAAATATGCCATGGAGAAAGTGCCTTATGCCATTGACCAATGCATTAAAAAGGCTGGATTAGAAATCAGAGATATCAGTAAATTTATCATGCATCAAGCGAATGAAAAAATGATTCGGCAAATGATAAAAAAATTATTTGAAATCAATCAGCTGGAAACTTTCCCTGAATCAGTTTTTCCATTAACAGTTCAAAACTGGGGCAATAGTTCGGCTGCTACCCTACCCATGTTATTGGATTGGATTTTCAAAAACAAGCTGGAAGGGCACCAAATAAATATGGGTGATCAAATTGTAATTTCATCTGTAGGTGGGGGCATGCATGCCAATTGTTTGGTGTACAAGCATATTTAAAATGCCTTTTTTCCCCAAACAAAATTACTTATTAATTCTATCTCTGGTACTTTGTTCTCTG
Source organism: uncultured Saprospiraceae bacterium (assembly GCA_964574485.1). Lineage (GTDB taxonomy): Bacteria > Bacteroidota > Bacteroidia > Chitinophagales > Saprospiraceae > Saprospira. The sequence continues at coordinate 11,234 of CAZNNX010000073.1, forward strand.
GGATGGATGGTAAATTACTTTTCAAAGGTTCCCTATGATAAAAATGAATTTACCTCAACCTTAAAAAGTAAAATTCAGTTAGAACTGAATAAGACAAATCCTTTTTTCGTCCCCGAATCTTTTCAAGACATACTTGATAACAAATCAATTACAAAAGAAAAAATTACCTTTTTAATTTTCAATAAAAATGATTCACTTCTTTATTGGAATAATAATCTAATTTTTCCATATCAATCTGAACTAGGGTTCAATCATGAAAACCAAACCAAACAGTATGAAATTGCAGGATCTATTTATTTATTAAAAAAAGCACCCTTTCAACCCAAACAATTTTCGGTTGATCTGGACAGTAGTTATGCGATTGCATTGATACCCATCTATCAGTATTATCCGATTCAAAATTCATTTTTAAAAAATCAATTTACACTTTTAAACAGCAGTTTAAATTCTCAATTTGTCCTGGATCGGAATAATGAAGGATTCCAAGTGGAAATAAGCACTTGGGGAATTTCCTTTCAGGTAAAACAAATGAACCAAAGTAATAACACTATTTTAGATACAATCACCTATGTTATATTTTTAATCTCTGCACTCATATTTATACTTTTTTTGTGCTTTCTATTCAAAAGTTATGTTGCCATTAAAAACCCCATAGTTGAGTCTATATTCCTGATTGTAGGCTCAGTTCTTATTTCTTTATTTTTTTGCGAATGGATTCTCCCCTGCTGGTACGTTGATATCGACTATTTAAAATATAAAATTATTTTCGGCAAAGATTTATCTATAGACCTTGGTAAATTAATTTTCATCATATTAGTTGTATCCGTAAGTTCTGTTTATGTTTTTATCCCAGGTAAAAAGGTTATATCAAATGATTTGGGCTGGGGCTGGAGTTATGATTTATGGTTTAACTCCCTTATAGGGTTTACTTATTTCATTTTCCTATATTTGATCTTCACCGTATCATCGAATGGTTCCGTTTACATAGGGATTGAGGATCCAAGCTCTTTTCAATTCAACTCATTGCTGATTATAGTCAGTCTGATAGCCTATATTTTTTTTACTTTCCTAGCTATTGACTATCGATTGAGAGAAAGCAAAAGTAAACATTGGAATGGTCTTTTTCGGAGCATTAGTAACCTCAATTGTCTACTTCTCTCTATTAAAAGATTGGTCTCTTTATCTCATCTTAATTTTCTTCTATTTCTCCTTCCTTTTATTACACCGTTACTTTAAAAGGTTTGTAAAATTCACACTGAACTGGCTGATAATATGGCTTATTTTTTACTCATTTTTTTCAGCACTGATCATTGAACGATGCAATCAAATTATTAAAACTTCTACCTCTGTAGAGTGCATCAATGAAATATTAGAAGAGCGAGATAGGGACATAGAAGAATTCTTGCAAGAAAAAATCAATCAAATATCATCTGATCCTCTATTTAAAAACTATCTCAATTCACCTTATATACCTCTTTCCCAGATTCAAGAACGTTTAAATTATCTATATCTCGATCCCTTATTATTTGGAAACTATCAATATAAGGTTCAATTTTTCAACGCTTTAGGCAAATCAAGAAACGGTGAAAATGATCTGCCTACAACTTGGGTTAATGCTCAAAAGCAGCACAAATCCATTTCCAAAAACATTCTACTGATTGACAATTCAAATGAATCTGCTTATTACCTTATCAGATGTGACGTCAAAAACAAGGATATTCTTATTGGTTCTATCTTAATAGAGGTCATTCCAAAAAACAACAACGAAGAATCCAACATTTACATTGAAATATTAAAACAATCAAAAAAAACAAAAACAATTGACTTACATTCATATAGTTTTGCCCTTATTAAATCTGAAAAAATAGTTCGTAACAAAAATTTCGACATTAAAAATCTAGCTCAGATTAATAAGTATTCCTATTCAAAACATAATATTCACACACTACAAATTGATGACAAATATTACATTCTAAAAAAGGATTCTTCCAATAAAATCGCAGTAGTTCAAACAGAAAAAGAAAATTTTTTCAAACCTGTCAGTATTTTCTCATTTATCTTCATTTGCGGAACCTTTTGGATGATCCTTGTTCTTATTTTGGTTCAAAGCTTTGATTTTCTGTGGAAAACTTCATATACCACTTTGATTTTCAACATGACTCTCTCTGAAAATATTCAAAGGGGACTCTTGATCAGCAGCATTTTGTCATTCATAGCCATTGCTTTTGTTACTTCCTATTTTTTTAGGGAAGAATTTCAAAGATATCAAAAACAAAGGCTGGAAAAAAGAATGGAAAATACCGTAAGAGCAGCGCAATGGCAAATTAAACAAAGAGAAGACAGTAGTTTGTTTATTCCCGAGGCCAAAGAAATTTCAAGCATTTACAAAATGGATGTAAATGTCTATTCTTCTACAGGGCAACTTATCAGCAGTTCTCAGGAGTCTGTTTTTGATCGAAAGCTCGTTTCTAAATTTATGAATCGTATCGCTTTTGATAGTATTCAAAATTCATCTGCTGAAAAAATAAGCCTTGGAGAAAATATTTCTGATTTTAAGTTTATCTCCGGATATGCTGGATTAAAAGATAAAAACGAACAAATTATAGCCTATCTACACATCCCCTATGATTTACAAAAAAATAAATATTTCAGTTACTATGAATCATCAAATTTCTTAGGAACCTTGTTAAATTTATACACACTCTTACTCTTACTCGCAAGCTTGTATTCTTTTTTTCTTTCAAAATCTGTGACTCGCCCCTTAAATTTTATTGGTGATCAACTCAAAGAAATTACCATCTTCAAATCCAATGAAAAAATTCAATTACAAAGTAAACTAATTGATGTAAAGGCTTTGGTTGAAAAATTCAATCAAATGATTGATCAATTGGAAGATAATGCAAGACAACTTTCAAGAAATCAAAGAGAATTGGTTTGGAGGGAAGTAGCCAGGCAGGTTGCCCATGAAATAAATAATCCGATTACCCCCATGAAATTGCAAATACAATTACTTGATCGTATAGCTAAGGAAGATCCGAATAAAGCAATGGAAATGCTTCCTAAAGTAACCAATTCCATTCTTCTTAGTATTGAGACATTATCCAAAATCTCTGAGGATTTCTCAAGTTATGCCAAGATGCCTCCACCAGTTAATGAAATCATCAATTTGAGTCTAATTATAGATCCCGTGGTAAGCTTATTTAATGGAGATACCGATATTCTTGTTGAATGGGAAAGCGATTCTGAGCCTCTGGTTGAGGTTGACAAAACACATTTACACAGAGCTTTGGTTAATCTCATTAAAAATGGTATACAGGCAATTCCTTCCAATAAAAAAGGGCAAATTCACATTAAAATTGAAAAAAAGAAGGCTAATCTTATTCAAATATCTATCCAAGATAACGGAATTGGTATTCCGGAGGAAGAATATGATAAAGTATTTTTACCCAACTTCACAACAAAAAATTACGGAAATGGCATTGGCCTGCCCATGACAAAAAGTATTGTGGAAAGCGCAGGTGGTCAGATTTATTTCAAATCAAGCTTAGGTTTGGGAACTTGTTTTTATATTCAGTTACCCCTGCTTACCAAAGATTGATTTTTACATAGAAATCAGTAATTACCAAAGCTGCATAGAGAATACTGGCAAACCCATTCATGGTGAAAAAGGCCAGATTAACTTTTGACAAATCATTGGGCTTTACGATGATATGTTGATACAAAAGTAAAGCAATAAACAAGATGGCACCAATAAAATGGATAAGGCCAAAATTTCCCTGCCTAGCTACAAAGATGATCAAAAGAGCTGTTAACCCGTGTAGAACATTGGATACCATAACTGCTCTTTTTTTTCCTAAAGCTGCTGGAATA
>CAZNNX010000074.1:0-14371 GCA_964574485.1 uncultured Saprospiraceae bacterium
TACATTGGGACTTATTGTCACAAGTTCTGTTCAACCAAGTTGTTTTGGTCTTTGTAATGGTTCAATCTCAGTATCTGCCAATGGAGGTAATACAACTGCACCTTACACCTATGTTTGGAATAATGGATCTATTAGTAATACCCTTACTGGTTTATGCGCCGGCAACTTCAGGGTAACAGTTTCTGATATTGATGCCTGTACCAATGCTGTAGAGATTACAATCACGGAGCCAACAGCAGTTCAAACTACATTGCAGTCTGCACAAAATTATAACGGGTTTGATATATCATGTTTTGGATTGAATAATGGCTCCATAAATACAATTACTTCTGGTGGCAGTTCTCCCTATAATTTTATTTGGTCCTCAGGTCAGAATAGTTCTAATATCACAGGTCTGAATGCAGGGATTTATACACTAACAACCACAGATGCCAATAACTGTACTGTAGTGGAATCAATTACCTTAACTGAGCCAAATTCACTGAATTTAATCCTTAGTTCAACCAATGTTACTTGTTTTGGAGCCAGCAATGCATCTGTCAATACTATTCTTTCCGGGGGTGTTGCTCCTTATACTTACCTCTGGTCTACTGGTTCAACAGGTACTCAATTGAGTAATTTGAGTGTGGGTAACATAGTTTTAACTGTTACCGATGCAAATCAGTGTCAGGTGACTAATTCAGTTCTAATTACACAGCCTAATGCAATCCAAATTCTATCAAATATTACTGCAGTAACTTGTAATGGTGCATCTGATGGTCAGATCGACATCTCCCTGAACAACGGCACTGCTCCTTATTTATTTGTTTGGAGCAATGCTGCCACAACAGAAGATTTACAAAACATAGCAGCTGGAACTTATCAGGTAACAGTTACAGATGCAAATGCATGTACTGCAAGTCAGACTTTTGTTCTTTCAAATCCAAGTCCAATAATTGTTCAGAGTTTGATTGATGATGTAAATTGTAGATTTTCAAATGATGGATCAATCACACTTACTGTAACAGGAGGTAATAGTCCTTATCAATACCAATGGTCTAATGCAGCTACAGGATCTACCATTTCTGGATTAATTGCAGGATCTTACTCAGTTACGGTGACGGATGCAAATCTATGTCAGGTAGTAAATAATTTTGTTATAAACCAACCGAATACTGTTGTGGTTGCCAATATCCTAAGCTCAACAACACTTTCTTGTTATGGAGATCAAACGGCAAGAATTGACGCAGATGCTTATGGCGGAACACCAAATTACACTTTCATTTGGTCGAATGGAGCTACAACAGAGGATCTAACCGGACTTGGAGCTGGTGTTTATACAATGACAGCTACCGATCAACTCGGATGTTCAGCAACAACATCTTTAGCAATCAATCAACCAGATTCAATTCAAACACAAATACAATTATTGTCAAATTACAATGGATCTGCAGTCTCCTGTGCCGGAGCTCAGGATGCTTCAATTGGTGTAGTTGTACAAGGTGGCACAGCACCATATCAATTGATTTGGAATCTTTCTCCCAGTGTAAATACCAGTACATTAACTGCAATAGGCGCAGGGACTTACACTGTCTCAGTTACAGATGCACGATCATGTTCTGTCCAAAGATCTTATACGATCATAGAACCCTTAGCTTTACAAGCTCAATTTAATTCAACCCAAGTGAGTTGTAATAGATTTTGCGATGGTAGTATTACAGTTTTACCAACATTGGGTACCGGGACCATAGGAATCAATGGGTATGAGTACAGGATCATTGGCCCTGGCCAACCCGGTAATGTGTTTACTTATAACAATCAATTTACAAATCTTTGTGCAGGTACCTATACCGTAGAAATGCGTGATGGTAACAATTGTACCATTAGTCAGGTAATAACAATAACACAACCAAGCCAACTGAATCTGACCTTACAGTCTGCCTCTGTCACCTGTTCTTCAGGTCAAAATGGCTCTGTTCGAGCATTGGTAGCAGGAGGAACTGCCCCATATACTTATCTTTGGTCTAATGGAGAAAGTACACAACAAATTTCTTCGCTTAGCACGGGTATTTATTTCATAACGGTAACTGATAGGAATCTTTGTACCGTAAGTAGTTCTGTATCAGTTTCTACGCTTCCAAGCCTATCTGTAAATATTAATACACAAGCTGTTTCCTGCTATTCAGGAAATGATGGCAGAGCTTCTGCTTTGGTTTCGGGTGGTACCCAACCCTACAGCTTTAACTGGTCTAATGGAAGTTCTGGTTCTACCGCCTTCAATTTATCTGCTGGAATCGTTTCTGTAACTGTTACGGATGCTAATTTATGTACGGCTACGGCACAAACTCTTGTTAGTCAAAGTAATTCTTTGACAGTTAACCTGATTTCAGATAGTGTATCTTGCTTTGGTGGTACTGATGGATCGGTTTCTTCACAGGTCAATGGAGGTGTTTTGCCTTATCAATATCTTTGGTCTGCAGGTCAGACAACCAGTCAAATTTCTGGAGTACAGGCCGGATCATACATACTTCGTGTTGTAGATGCACTCGGTTGTGAACAGACAGCATCTGCTCAAGTTTTTGAACCAGCTGTTTTAAGAATTAATCTGCTTTCATATACTAATATTGGTTGTTTTAATACACAAACTGGAACTGCTCAAATCAATATCGTTGGTGGTACATCTCCATATCAGTTTGTTTGGTCTAGTGGAGAAACTACACAGAACGCCACAGCTTTGTCAAGTGGAATCCAATCTGTTACAGTGACTGATGCAATTGGTTGCCAGACAGATCTACAGGTTACGATTTTATCTGCTAATCCATTGAATATAGTAGAAATTCAAACTACGGCGGTAAATTGCTATCAAGGTTCCGATGGAACTGCTACAGTTATTTGTAATGGTGGTTCTACACCTTATGATTATCTATGGTCAACAAATGAAACAACTCAGTCAATATCAGGTTTGACTGCAGGATTGTATCAAGTTACCGTAACCGATAGAAATGGATGTTCTGTAAGTTCGTCTGTAGTCATAGAGCAACCTTTGTCAGTATTAGCTGGTTATCTGAATTCGAATAATACACTTTGTTCCGGAGCCAACTCTGGTCAAATTACAGCTGTCGTAACTGGAGGAACCTTGCAGGGCGCAATTGATTATCAGTATATTTGGAATGATGGCGGAAGTGGTGCCATCAGATCTGGTCTCAGTTCTGGGATTTACATCGTTACCGTTACAGATGTTTTGGGCTGTAGTTTAATTTTGACAGATACGATTCAAGATGCGACTCCCATTCAATTACAGTTAATTCAGGTACAGCAACCTACCTGCCTTGGAGGTCAGGAGGGTCAGGCGCAAGTAAGTGCACAGGGAGGAACAGGTACTTTAACCTATCAATGGTCAGATGGTCAGCTTGGAACTACCGCTACCGGTTTATCAGCAGGTAACTATATCGTAACTGTAACTGATAGCAATGGTTGTACGGATACAATACAGATTTCCCTAATTGATGCCGATTCTGTACAATTGTCCGTAGATTTGAGAAATGTAAGCTGTTTTGGATACAATGATGGAAGAATTCATATTACAAGTGCAGGTGCTTCACTTTATTATTGGTCAAATGGATCTGTGGGTACTCCTTTAAGTAATATTGAAGCAGGACAGTATACCTTAACTGTTGTTATGAATAATGGATGTTCTGCTCGTTTTGTTTATAATGTTTCCCAACCTGCAGAGTTAGTTTCTACTATACAGGTAGATCAGCCAATCAGTTGTTATAATAATCTGGATGGTAGATTATCGGCCATAGCGCAGGGTGGAAGTCCGAACTATTTATACCGTTGGTCTAATGGAAATAATACCCGTATAAATGATGATTTGGGTTCTGGTACCTACCGACTTATTGTTATTGATGCAAATGGTTGTAGAGATACGAGTACCTTCGCACTTACCAATCCACTTCCTTTGGTTTTAAGTGGACAGGCCTTTGATTTGAATTGTATTGGTGATCAGAATGGATCAATTAGGTTGCAAGCAATTGGTGGCTCAATTGGTACTGCGCCTTATCAATATAATTTAATAGGAACAAGCTTTTGGCAAATCTCCAATCAATTTAATCAATTGGGCGAAGGTTCCTATCAGGTAAGAGTTAGAGATAATAATGGTTGCATGGATACCATACAATTAGATATCCAAGAGGCCAATCCTTTTTACTTTACCGGGCTTGCATCAGATACAACGATTGAATACGGAGACAGTATTTCTATATGGGTATCATTAAATGATAGTAATTCAGTTCAATATCTGTGGACAGATCTTTATACTCAAAATGTTATTGATAGTTTGCATAGCAACTTCCTATTGTGGCCAACACAGCAGATGGTGTTGCGAATTGAGGCAAGGAATTTATTTGGTTGTATCATTGACAGTACTGTAATGATTCGTGTGGATAAACCCCGACGTGTTGGTGCACCTCAAGGATTTACTCCCAATCAGGATGGTAACAATGACCGCTTTTACATTCAAAGTGATGATAAGGTAGCAAAAATTTTACAATTCAGGGTTTTTGACAGATGGGGAGAACAGGTATTTTTTATAGAAAATGTTGATACCAATGATCCACAATATGGCTGGGATGGAACCTTAAATGGGGTTGAACTGAGTTCGGGTGTTTATGCCTGGTTTGCAGAAGTTCTCTTCATAGATGGCCATGTAGAAAGAATTAAGGGGGATGTAAGTTTATTAAAATAGTTGTAATGACATCAATTAAGGAAGTTGCTTTTCTTCTATCAAAAGAGTTTCATCTGGAATGGCGTAGAAAATATGCTTTAAGTGGTATTCTTTTGTATGTTTTATCAACAGTTTTTATTATTTATACGATAATAGGGGAAAAAGCTGGTGCCGTAGTTTGGGCAGCCCTTTATTGGATAATCGTATTGTTTGCCTCTGTGAATGCCGTAGCCAAAAGTTTTTCGCAAGAAAACCAGGATCGGCAGCTTTATTATTACACACTCTGTTCTCCTTCTTCCATTGTCATTGCAAAGATTACCTACAATTCTGTTTTGCTTTTTTTTATATCGATCCTCGCATACCTTTTTTTTGGATTGATCATGGATAACCCGATTAAATTTCAGGCCTTATATTTTCTTATATTGTTCTTAGGGGCTATAAGTTTTTCAATAAGTATGACTTTTATTTCTTCAATTTCCTCAAAAGCCAATCAAAATGCCACATTAATGGCTATCCTTAGTTTTCCGATTCTGATTCCAATTATTATGACCCTTCTTCGATTAACTAAAATAGCTCTGGGTTTAATGGTAGATACTGAATATTATAAAGACATCTTTATTTTACTTAGTTTAGACCTTATACTTATTTCTCTAGTAATGATTTTATTTCCCTTTTTATGGAAAGATTAATAGAACTTATAACAGCAAGAATCAATTTAATTTTGATGATGTCTTTCTTGTTTTTTCTGAGTTGCCAAAAATATCAGCCTGATTTTTGCGATAGAAATTTTAATAGGAATGAACCCTTGCAAGTAAGTAGAATTGCCTTTGGCTCTTGCTCTTCAGAAAATAAAGACCAACCCATTTTAAACCAAATTTTAAATTTCTCCCCCGAGCTTTTTATTTATTTAGGCGATAATGTTTACTGTGATACTGATGATGAAAATGAATTCAGAGATACTTACAGAAGACTAAGTTGTAAAAATGAGTTTCAAAATTTGATTCAAAACACCTACACTCTGGCAACCTGGGATGATCATGATTATGGTAGAAATAATTCAGGACTTGAATTTTCATTCAAGGAAAAGGCTAAAGAAATCTTTTTAGAATTTTGGGAAGAACCTTTACAAAGTGAAAGATACCTTCACAAAGGAATTTATCATGCAAAGGTTTTCGGTCCTGAAGGAAGAAAAGTTCAAATTATACTACTTGATTGTCGAACTTTCAGAAGCTCACAAATAGAGGTTGATGGGAACTATATTCAAAATCATAACTCTTTAGCTACTATGTTGGGTTCTGAGCAGTGGTTTTGGTTGGAACAACAAATGCTGGTACCGGCAGACCTGAGAATTATTTGTTCAAGTACTCAGTTTGGAGTTGAACACAACGGCTGGGAGTCTTGGTCAAATTATCCCAATGAAATTGAGAAAATGTTTCAATTGTTGAGAAATACAAGAGCAGAGCATGTAATCTTTTTAAGTGGAGATGTTCATTATGCTGAATTATCCAAAAGAGAACCTTCCAATTTGTATCCCATTTATGATTTTACATCAAGTGGATTGACAAATATCGATGACTATCTCGCACAAAATAAATACAGAGTAGGGAATGGGGTAAGAGAGGTAAATGCAGGAATAGTAGATATTGATTGGAATAATAAAATAATTAAATTTAATGTGATTGATATCAATGGTGTTTTCAAATTTTCGCATCAAATAACTTTTCAAGAACTTGAATTTTAATGATTTACAAAGAATCTAAAAATATAACCGAATGGGTTGCAGGTGATGGAACACTGTTAAAAGAACTTTTTCATCCGCTAAATGAAAATATTACCACTTCTTATAGTTTGGCTGAGGCCAGAATTCCAGCTGGTGGACAATCAGTTCCTCATCGGCTCAAAGGTTCAGAATTATATTATTTTTTATCCGGGGTTGGGGTAATTTTTGTAAATGATGAAACTAAACCAGTCAAAAAAGGTGATTTGGTTTGGGTGCCCCCTAATGCCAGTCAATATGTTGTGAATAATGCTGATGTCGATTTGGTTTTTATTTGTATTGTTGATCCCTATTGGAAGAAAGAAGATGAAATTCTGGACTAGTATTTGCGTTGTATTTTTTGTATTTTTTACGACGGAAATACTGAATGCACAAGAAGTAAATCGAATTGAAAAGTTAAATCGGAGTATTCTGCAATTAGCTGTTGATAAAAAATGGAGCCAAGCTTCAGATTCTACAAATGTAATGGCTAAACTGCATGCAAAAGATAAAAATTACCCAAAGGCGCTTGAATGGTTTAATAAAGAATTGCAGTTTAGAAAGTTACTTCCTGATACCGGACTTCTAACTATTAGTAAATCTAAATTATATTTTAACCTTGTTTCTATTAATCGATCTTTGGCTCATTATGAGGAGGCAGATCGATTTGCAAAGGAAGCACTTGAATACAATGAGAAATATTTTGGGAAAAATACCCAAGAATATGCTGATGTATTATTTCAATTATCAGTTTTGTATTATAGTTGGAGAAAATTAGATGAGTACAGAAAGAATTATAAAGATTTAATTTCATCCCAATCTTCAGTCAGGCCTATCAATCAAAAAAAGCTTGCCGAAATCAATATTTTGTATGCAAATCATTTCATTGAAATGGGCGATTTTGTAGAAGCAGAGAAATTATTGCAAACATCTTTTATGAAATTAGACCCTCACCAAGATGCTGAAGTCATTACGCGTATTTACAATAACTTAGGTGCCTTGAGAGAATTCCAGTCCAGATATTATGAGGCATTGATGTATTTTCAGAAAGCTTTGAAAATTAGATTGGAAATAGGAGGGAGTCAACAATTGGGCGTAGCTAAATTATTCAAAAATATAGCCGTCTCATTTTTTAAGTTAAATCAATATCTTCAGGCAGAAACATATTTTGTAAGTTCTTTGCAATTATTTGAGACTTTACTTGGAGATTCTCATCCCGATTTTATCGAAACTAAAATATATTGGATTGAAAATCAACTCAAGCAAAACAAACTGGTTCAAGCTAAAACCGGATTATCTACCTTAAAGCAAACAGTTTTAAAAGAAGTATTACCTGATTTGTATATTAAGTATCTGCATTGCAACGCTCTTTTGTCTTCGCTCTCAGGTCAGTTGACAAAGTCAATCGAATTTTATGAACTTTCAGAGAAATACATCAAAGAAATTTATGAGGATTTTTATCCTGATCTAGCCTGGATTTTTTATCAAAAAGCGATTCTTTATTACAAAATAAATCAAAATGAGAATGCTATAAAGTCTTTGATCAATGCATCCCGTATGAATTATTTTCAAAAGGAGTGTATAGACCCTTTACTTCAAATAGATATATTGAAATTCGAATTGGAAATGAATCCCAAATTAGATACAATTCTATTGAGAAAAGCAATTCAAACAAGTAAAGATATTATTCTAAAAACTGAATTAGAGTCAGACCTGACAGACCAATTAACGCATATAAGAGGATTTGTCCATAGTTTTTTTAAAAAAATATCCGTTGAACCCAACCCTTCAAAGTATTACAGCATCATTTTTGAAATCCTTCAATGGAGTAACTCAGTCAGATGGAATAAATTCTTCAACGAGGTTCAAAGTATAGAAATGCTGGATATTGAATCTTCAAGTAAGAAAAACTATATCTCATTAAAAAAAGAGATTTCTTTTTTGGAAAGGGAGTGGAGAGCTGCAATTGAAACAGATATCAATGAAGCCAATCAAATTAAGAAAAAATGGGAAAAGAAAATTAAAGAATGGACTAAGTTAAAATCTGAAATTTTAGAAAAATATCCTACTGCTTTTGACCTGCTGGGTGAAGATACAAGATTGTCTATCACAGGTTTTCAATCCAATTTAAAAAAGGAGGAAGTCTTTTTACATTACTTTCATTTCGAGAATGAACTATATCTATTTACGATTCAAAAACAGAACATTGGTTTTTTCAAACTCAATTTTGACCCCCAACTGATTAGCCAATTTAAAAGAGAAATTTTTGAACCTGATTTTGAAAACAAGTCTTCCGATGTATTGTATCAGGATTTAGTAAAGTATTCAAAATCACTCACGCTACAGTTGTTGCCTCTAGATCTTTTGAAGCAAAATGTATCAACTTTCTACATTGTTAAAGATGGCCCGCTTTGCGATCTCCCTTTTGAAATTTTATTTAGCAAGCATTCTTTTGAGGTTAACTCAAATTTTTATAAAGATTTGCCATTTTTGTTAAAAAAGGTGAAAATTAGCTACCCATTTTCAATTCAACAATTTGTAAAGTCCAATAGTGAAAGTGCACAATATCTAAGCCAATTTCATTTTTTTTCGGGTACATATAAAACTGTTTTCAATTCTTTACCTTCGATTCAAAGCGAACAAAAATATTTATCTGAGATTTTTAATAAAGTCAGCTTTTATCAATCTGTAATTAATTTTTATAAGGATATCAATCATATTAGTGGAATCGTTCAGCTCTCAATGCATGCAAAACTTGATTCCCTTGGTAATCCATTTTTATATACAAGTGATGATTATAGTTTGTCATTAAAGAAAATAGCATCTTTAGACTTAGAAAAATGTCAATTGCTCTTATTAGGTGCTTGTCAATCTGCCAGCGGCACCTATGAAGAGGCAGAAGGAATGATTAGTCTTTCCAAAGCATTCAGTTGGGCAGGAGCTAAGGCAGTCATAGCATCTTTGTGGAAGTTGAATGATAAATCTACCTCAGAAATCACCAGGTATTTTTTTAACCATATTGCCAAAGAAAAATCTAAGGACGAATCACTCCAACAAGCCAAACTTGAATTTTTGCAAAAAGCCGGAAATTTATCTGCTCACCCCTATTTTTGGGCATCATTGATTATATCCGGAAATATTGATCCATTAGTAATATATCCTTGGTATCTTAGGGGGCAAATGATTATTTTTCCCATATTAATTGTTTTATTGATCCTAACTTACTATTACTTCAGAAAAAAATAAAAAAATGATTTTCCCTTTTCAATTGGATAAAGATTTGGTAATCTTTGATGTAGAGACAACTGGTCCCGATGTCTATAAAGATAGAATTATACAAATTGCTTTAGTAAAAATTGTTGCTGAAACGCAAGAGCTTGTTCAAAAACAATACCTGGTTAATCCACTTCAACCCATCAGTAAAGAATCAATCGAGATACATGGTATCACCGATGAAATGGTGAAAAATGAACTTCCTTTTAAATTAATAGCCCTTGAATTGTACGGTTTTATTGGTAATGCTGATTTGGCGGGTTACAACAGCAATCGCTTTGACATTCCCTTGTTAATTGAGGAATTTGCGCGTACTGGGTTTGATTTTAGTACAGAGGGGAGAAGATTAATTGACGCCCTTCAAATTTTTTATAAATTAGAACCTAGAACTTTAAAGGCAGCCATGCAATTTTACTGCAAAGAGAGTTTTGAAAATGCACATGATGCCATGGCTGATACACTCGCAACAATGAAAGTTTTAGTGGGGCAAATTGATTTTTATAAGAATAAGGAAAGAGAATTACCAGAATCTGGAATAAAAGTGATAAATCCATTGGGAGATTCACTTCAGACAATTCATGAATTTATTAATATAAATGACAAAAGAGTTGACTTTACCGGAAGATTTGTCAGAAATGAGAACGACGAGATCATATTTAATTTTGGCAATCAAAAAGGGAATCTGGCTTATCAGCACCCCAATGTATTGAGATGGATTATCGATAAAGACTTCCCTTTGCAAGTAAAAAATATTGCTCAGGCGATTTTAACTGGTAAACTGAGATAATCATAGATTATTTTGTAAAATTCACTATTTTTGAAAAAAAATTTTGAACGATGTTTAGAATTTTAATAATATTTATTCTTTTAATACAAACTGCACTCTGTAATGCCCAACAGTTGCAAATGATGAGTGAATATACCTACAATGGTTTCGTTTTAAACCCGGGTATGTTGGGATGGGAAGGTATCAGTGCAGTTTCTGCGGTTTATCGACATCAATGGACTGAAATGCCAAATGCGCCTAAAACGGCAGCCTTATCTTTCCGCCATCATGATGACCGAAGAAGAATGACATTTGGGGGATATCTGATACATGATCAGTTGGGTCCTACAGGTTTTACAGGTGTATCTTTGAATTATGCCTATACCATTCCTTTTAAGAGTAATAATGGATATTTGAAAAATAATAAATTGGCTCTTGGGATGTCTCTTTCAGGCTTGGGATACAGGCTCAATGGTGCTGATTTAAGATATCAGGATGCAAATGATCCCCTGATTATTCAGAATAATATGAGTCGATTTTATCCAGACTTTGGTATTGGGGCACTTTATAGCAATGATTTATACTACGTTGGGGTTTCAATTCCTCAACTTATACCTTTTAAAATAAATTTTGAAGGAGATCAGGTACTTTCATCTATCAGAAGAATGCCTCATTTCTATATTCATGGTGGTGCAATGGTAAATATATTTAATAATATGTATCCCATTCCCAAGCACAATCATAATATCATGCCATCATTTTGGATCAAATACACGCCAACAGCTCCCCTGAATATTAATTTTAACTTACATTACATCTTTGATAATCTTTTTTCTGTTGGGGTTGGATATGGTTCTGAAGGTACCTGTATCGCAGATTTTTCTATTTATTTTTTAAAGAATTATAGAATAGGTTATGCCTACAGTTTTGGACTAAATGAGTTGGCTCCACAACTTGGATCCAATCATGAAATTATGCTTACCTATGTTTTTAGGAGCACAGGAAAGGGCTGGTTTATCCCCAAGGTGCAAAGTACCCTTTTTGGCGATCGTAAATTTGAAAGAAAACTTGGAAAAGTAAGTGATTCCACTACAATTTCTTCTTATAGTACTGGTCTAGGGAAAAAGGATAAACAAAAGAAGGATAAAAAATAATATTACATTCTATCCGGCATTTCCATTCCAAGCAGATAGGAAGCTGTTCCAATGACTTTGGCAACCTGTTGACTCAAATCGTATCTAAAATTACTGATGGCTGCATTTTGATCATCAACAATTTTAACTAAGTTCCAAAATTGATGATATAGTTTGGCTAAATGATACAAATAGTTGGCAATTTCAGCAGGACTGTAACATTCTGCAGCTTTATTAACTGTAATTGGAAATTGTTCCATCCAAACTAATATTTCTTTTTCGATTGGCTCCAGTTGATATTGGTTATAAGCAGCAGATGGAATTTGTTTTGAACGAAATACCCTGCAAGCTGATTGTGTTCTTACATAAGCATTTTGAATGTACGGACCAGTATGACCTTGTAAATCAATTGATTGTTTTGGGTCGAATATCATACCTTTTTTAGGTTCTACCTTCAGAATGTAAAATTTTAAAGCACTTAAAGCCACCTTTTTTCTGATCATTACTTTTTCGCTTTCATCAAGACCTTCCAGGGTAGATCTTTCATCTGATGCTTTCTCCACTTCATCGATCAACTCTGTTATCAGATCATCTGCATCTACAACTGTACCTTCTCTCGATTTCATCTTACCCTCAGGAAGTTCTACCATGCCATAGGAAAGGTGGTAACAATTATTGGCATAACCATGTCCTAATCTTTTCAAAATTTCAAATAGAACCTTGAAGTGATATTCTTGCTCGTTGCCAACAACATAAATCATGCGATCCATATCAAAATCTGCATATCTTTCAGCAGCAGTACCTAAATCTTGAGTGATATACATGGACGTACCGTCTGATCTCAGAACAACTTTTTCATCCAATTTGACATCCTGTAAATCTATCCAGACAGAGCCATCGTCTTTTCGAAAAAAAACTGGGTCTTTTTCTTTTAAATTCTCCTCAACCAGTGATTTCCCCTTAACATAAGTTTCACTTTCATAATAGAGTTTATCAAAGTTAACTCCCAGAGCATTGTATGTCTGTTCAAATCCTTCATAAACCCAACTATTCATTTGCTGCCATAATGCGATCGTATTTGATTCTCCTTCTTCCCAAAGTTGAAGCAGCTTTTTTGCCTCTTTACCCAAACGACTAAACTGATTAAAATAGGTCGATTTATAAAAATCTGAATCTAAATATTTGGCAAACCCCAATTCAATCATTTCTTGTTTCAGACTTTCCTTTTGATCGGCATTAACTTTTTCCAAACTTTTTTTATCTACAAATTTTAGTAAGTCTGTTTTTGATTTTTCATCCTGAATTGATTTTTTTCCCTCTTCAGTATTCATCCATTCTTTAAATTCTTCTTTGCATTTTTTTTCAAAGAGAACATAGTATTTTCCTACTAAATGATCCCCTTTGATTTTGCTGGTTTCAGGTGTTTCATTATTACCAAACAATTTCCAGGCCAACATGCTTTTGCATATATGAATGCCTCTGTCATTAATGATTTGAACTTTTTTTACATCAAAACCAGCATAAGAAAGAATGGTAGCAGTAGAATGTCCTAATAAATTATTTCTGATATGCCCTAAATGAAGTGGCTTGTTTGTATTTGGGGAGGCATATTCAATAACAATTTTTTGATTTTTATTCTGCCCCGAACCATAATTTTGACTTTCCTTCAAGTAATCAAAGAAAAGGAGCCAGGCCTGATTTGAAACTTCAAAGTTTAGGTATCCCTTTACTATGTTGTAAGATTGAATACAGGAAGTGAATGACATGATCTGTTCAGCAATTTCAGAAGCTGTTGACTCAGGACTTTTACCACTACATTTGGTATAGGGAAAAACTAAAAGAGAATAGTCTCCTGTAAAATTTTTAGGTGTGGGATTCAAAACAATTTGAAGATCTATTGCTGCGGGATACAAATCACTTATGACTTTGCCAATTTCTTCTCTTAGTAGTTTCTCAATCATGAATTCATATTTTTTGCAAAGGTAAGAAAAAAATCAAGGCAGTCAATGAACTGCACAATTCAGATTGGATCTAGGATATAATAATAAAAGTTTAACTAAAAAATAGGGTTAATTTTCCCTCTATTTTGTTCAATAATTTTATTTTTGTACATCTAGTGCGCAAAAGACTGAAGATTTCCACGCTAAGGATTGATAATCAGATAGATGCAAACTAAAATGATCTTTTGGTTTTTTTGGTTTCACTTTTAATTATAGGTAAATTGAACAACAAGTACAGTGACCTGATTCATCAGACTTACCATTTTCCCCAGGCTGGTTTTAAAGTAGAAGAGAATCACCTTTGGTTTAACAACATTCCGATTAAAGATTTAGTGCAACAGTTTGGAACGCCATTAAAGCTGACCTACATCCCAAAGATTGGGGAGCAAATTGAAAGGGCAAGGGAGTATTTTAGAATCGCGATGGAAAAATGCGAATACAGACAGCCTTATATATTTTCATACTGTACGAAGAGCGCACATTTTGCACATGTGTTGGAAGAGTCTCTCAAGCATAATGCACATATTGAACTGTCCTCAGCTTTCGACACTGATATCGTATTAAATCTTTTAGAAAAGGGTTTAATAAAAAAAGATACTTATATTCTTTGCAATGGGTATAAAACACCAGATTATTTTTCCGGAATTCAAAGAATGATTCATGCTGGCTTAGAGAATGTTATTCCAATTCTGGATTGTAAATCAGAACTCAGAGTATATGAAACATTTGATGCGCCCA
>CAZNNX010000074.1:14381-14868 GCA_964574485.1 uncultured Saprospiraceae bacterium
GTATGAGAATTGCCACGGAAGAAGAGCCTACCTTTGATCTATACACCTCCAGATTCGGTATCAGGAGAACAGAAATGTTGGATTTTTATCGTTACAGAATCCATAAACATCCGAAGATAAAATTAAAAATGTTGCATTTCTTTATCTACACAGGTATTAGAGATACAACATATTATTGGTCAGAGTTGCATAAATACATCAAGATGTATGTTCAAATGAAACAACTTTGTTCAGACCTTGAATTTTTGAATATTGGTGGTGGTTTACCCATTCAAGCCTCATTGGAATTTAAATATGATTACCAATACATGGTTGATGAGATTGTGAGTCAATTGAAAAGCTATTGTGACGAGAAAAATGTAATGGAACCCATTCTGTTTTCTGAGTTTGGTAGTTTTACCGTAGGTGAAAGCGGCGCGTCAATATTTAAGGTGCTCGGAACCAAAAGACAAAATGACAGGGAAATTTGGTACATTATAGATAATTC
>CAZNNX010000075.1:0-5246 GCA_964574485.1 uncultured Saprospiraceae bacterium
GTCGGAAATCATTATGGATGGAATGGTAATGCCAGGATCTGTACCTCCCATGTTTATGGGAGCCCCTGCTATATTATTTACTACTATAACAGCTATAGCCCCCGCAGCCTCTGCATTTGATACTTTGGTGGTAAAGTTGCAATTTCCACGATAGAGAATGGCAATATTTCCATTGATCTGTGTTGTATTGATCAAACCTGTACATGCGTCATTATTAGGCGCTGTGCCATCATCTGCCAAAACTACATTTGCAGTGATGGGTGTACTGGGAATACCTGGTCCAAATCCCCCCTCAGTAGCCAGATAGGCACCTGAGATAGAGCTTGGACTGTTTACATTCAGTAAATTTTGTGGGCCATTTCCACCTGTCCAGAGATACATCTGCATTGTGCCATTTCCCCCATCTGGTGGAGTGGCAAAATTGGCATTGTTTGTTCCCCCTCCATCCTGGGCTTCTGCCAGTACATAATCAGCATTTTGGCCTCCACGACCGTAATTGTTTTCTTGAAAATTACCGGCAGCTTCTGTAAATCCATAGCGATAACTCACATCGTGAATTAAATTATTCCAATAAAATAAATTGGTAATAGCAGGATCTAAGTATTGGGAGGGGTCCTGATTCAGATTTAATGGAAAATCAAAGTTTAAACTTGTACCACCATCTGGAGCGTATCCTGGCTGATCTAAATTTGATGTATCTTCATAAGCATAAACATTGTTGCCTCTGGTAATTGTATATTCTGCTCCCGTTGTTCCGTCTGTATCGTGCCAACCGAAAGGAGAGGCAATATTGTCTTTCGGGTCAATTTTTAGGGTTCTATTTCCGTGATTTGGACTTTCAACAGGTTCTGCAAAAACCCTATACTGGTCGGGCAATAATTGTAAAGGACTAGCTTCCTTGTTCTGTGTATGATGCGAGGTAAATCCACAATAATGCGTTTCAGAAGATGAGAAATTACATGATTTTACCCAATCTGACTGATCTAAAATCTTGCCATCAACACTACTGATTCTTACACTCCACCAATGCTTTTTTCCAGGCTCGTAAATGTCAAGATCCCAGGCAGAAATAAGTCCGTTTTCACCATCTGGAAAGAAAACGAAGTGAACCTGAATTGGATAGATTGAAATGCCAGCGCCATCAAAAACAAGGTGATTCTCAGATTTGGTTTGAATCAATTGTAGATTTTCTGTAATAGTTAGATTCAGATGTCGGGCAACTTTTATGATAGCTTCTCTGGCACTGATGTTTTTTTGAAATTGTACCGCATTTTTATCAAAACTGTAAAAGTTGTGAGCCAGACTGACTAACTCCTTTGATTGTATTCCCAAATTTCCTATTGCATTGTAAATATCAATTCCCTGATGCTGTTGATTAAGGTAAATATGCTCGATTTGATTGTGTTCTGATCGGTATTGATCCCTGATGCGCCATTCTTGAATCTGATTAATTGGTAATCCAATCTTATACACATGTTTATTTAGGATTTCTTTAATTTGATTCGTCTGTGCTACAAGATTTTGCGAAATAAGAAAAATCAAAAACAAACAACTTTTATAATATAATTTCATGAGAAAGAATTTTATAAGAAATAATAGTAAAAATAGACATAAGGAACGATAGTATGAATGAAAAATATAAATTTGCTTAATTAATCGCTAACAAAATCATTTTTTAACAATGGGATTTTATTCAGAATTTAAACAGTTTGCCCTGAAGGGAAATGTAATTGAAATGGCCGTAGGTATCATCATTGGAGGTGCTTTTGGAAAAATTGTTGAGTCTTTGGTTCAAGATATTTTACTTCCTCCTTTAGGGTTTCTTATTGGCGGTGTACCATTCAATCAGCTTAAGTTGAATTTAAAAGTAGGGGCAGAGGACCAAATGATTTCAATAGAATATGGTCATTTTTTGGAAGTAAGTACTGATTTTCTGATTGTTGCGCTGGTAATTTTTTTGATGGTTAAAGGAATGAACCATTTAAAGGCTCATCGCCAAAAAGAAGAGGAGGGGATAAGTAAGGATCCGGAAGAAATTATATTATTGAGAGAGATAAGAGATAGCCTCAAAGAAAAAAAATAAAATTCTTCATCTTATTCTATATCATCAAGTAAAAATTCTAGTTCAGATTTGGCATGGAAATCTTTTTTTTCAGTGCAAATGTCAATTCCTTTCTTGATGGTATCAATTGCTGCACTTATGTCATTTTTAGCCATATATAGTTTAGCTAAATGGTAATATGTTCCAGTATAATCTTCAAACATGACTACTAAATCCAGGTAATATCTTTGAGCCTCCTCAATCAAATTATTTTTTTCATATTCTTTTGCAAGGGCAAAATAGAGAAAGGGATCTTTCTGGTTTTTTTCTAGCATACCTTTCAAACTGTCTATTCTTTTCATGTTTTTGCTTTGTTTTTGAAAATATAGGAGGTTTTTTTTTGGAATTTTCTAAATAGCATATATATTTGTGTCGCTCTAAAAAGCACTACGGTTTCGTAGCTCAGTTGGTAGAGCATCGGACTGAAAATCCGTGTGTCGGCGGTTCGAGCCCGCCCGAAACCACAGAGCCTCCATTGGAGGCTTTTTTGTTTTTAACTCATAAGATAATCAACATATTGCAATGGTTTTATAATCGTATCTTTCCTATCCTTTTCAGCCCTTTTTTTTATCATTATATGCTCTGATCTGTCTGCAATGTCTTGAAAAACCCATCGGGAAGGTCTGGCATTGCCCTCCATAATTACTAATTTATTTGTCTGTTGCTCTTTGTAAAGTAAAAAATCAAGACCAATTTCTCCGAAAGGTCCAAATTTATCTGAAATTAATTGGGCTAATTTGAAAGATATTTGACACAACTCATGTTGTAGTACTTCAGAACTTATTCCAAAATTAGTCTGCCAATAGTTTCCTATCTCTTCGATATACATGGCTTTACCACCCGACATTAAATTTGATACGATAGAACCTTTTTCCCCAAGTCTCAGAGCAATTCCGCTGATTTGATATCCTTCAGCAGAATTTTGGAGAATAACCCGTATGTCAAAAACAGAGCCCCCTATTAACTCCAGTTCAATCTTTTTTTGTAAAAAAAAGTCCATTGATTGATATCTTCTTAATTCATTTTCAAGTAGTACTATATCATCAATTTGAAAGATAATTTGCTTTTTGTTGTTTAATATGACAAAATCAGAGTTTATTTTTTTTAATTCCACTATCCCTACACCGCCACTTCCTTGAATGGGCTTCAATAGAAATGAATGTTTTTCGATATCTGTTTGACATAAATATTCAGTTGGCAGCTGAAAAGATAGGGTGGGTATTGAATGCTCGTGGAGGAATTTGTGAAAATTAAATTTATGGTCCAATATTTCACTAAGGGCTACAGGATTGAAAACAGTAATTTTATTTAATTTTAAATATTCTCTGAATTCTCTAATTTCTTCTTTTTCAGATAAGAGAGAACTAAAGCATCTGTCATAAATGATATCAGGAAATCGCTCTGAACAGCTTAGCCATTCCCCATTTTTAAAAACAAAACCAGAAATATTTTTCTGATTGTAATTGTATCTCAAGGGAGAGAAAAAGAAAACTTTGAATTTTCGGGGGACATAGTTTTTTATCAGCGCCTCAAAAAAGAATCTTTGCTTTCCAAAAGGTGGAAAATGAGATTGTTCTATGGCAGCTATTCCTAAAATTTTCATAAAATAGAAGAACCCACATAAAAGTGGGTTCCTGTACAATGTATTATTTCTTTTTGTTAAAACTTATGACAATTTGTCCGTCTTGATCTAAGCTGGCAAGAAGTAAACTTCCTTCTTTCAATTCAGCCTGATTATTCAAAATAAACTCCGCTAAAGGATCCTCCAAATGTTTTTGTATGGCTCTGTTTAATGGTCTGGCACCAAACTGAGGGTCATACCCCTTTTCAGCCAGGAAATTTTTTGCCAACTCGTCCAATTGTAGTTGATAACCTAAATCTTCCACTCTTTTGAATAGATTTTTGAGTGTGATATCGATAATTTTGAAAATATCATCTTTGTCTAAAGAGTTAAAGATGATAACGTCATCAATTCGGTTTAGAAATTCAGGAGAGAAAGTGCGCTTGAGGGCGGTTTCAATAACTCCTTTGGCCTCATTGTCAGCAGATTCTTCTTTGGCTTGTGTTGCAAATCCAACACCAGTTCCAAATTCCTTTAATTTTCTTACTCCAATATTGGAAGTCATGATAATCAATGTGTTTTTAAAATCAACCTTTCTGCCCAAACCATCTGTGAGCTGACCGTCATCCAAAACTTGCAGGAGAATATTGAAAATATCTGGATGTGCTTTTTCAATCTCATCCAACAAGACTACAGAGTAAGGTTTCCTTCTTACCTTTTCAGTCAATTGTCCTCCTTCTTCATAACCAACATAACCCGGAGGAGCTCCAATTAATCTGCTAACGGAGAACTTCTCCATATATTCACTCATGTCAATTCGGATGAGTGATTCTTCAGAATCGAACATTTGTCTGGCTAAAACTTTGGCTAATTCAGTTTTTCCTACACCTGTCGGACCAAGGAAAATAAATGTTCCAATAGGTTTGTTCGGAGCTTTCAGCCCCACCCGGTTTCTTTGAATGGCTTTGGTTATCTTAATAAGCGCCTCATCCTGACCAATTACACTACCTCTGAGGTCATTGGTCATATTGAGAAGTTTTAAGGATTCACTCGCAGCAACATTACTTACTGGAATGCCTGTCATCATAGATACAACTTCAGAGATATCCTCTTCAGTTACAGGAAATTTTTTTGTTTTGGATTCCTCTTCCCAATCTATTCTTGCTTGTTCAAGTTGTTTGATTAGTTTTGACTCTCGATCTCTGAAATTGGCTGCTTTTTCATATTCTTGATCTTTTACAGCCTGATTTTTCAATTCTTTGGTTACCTCAATTTCTTCTTCCAATTGAACAATATGTTTCGGTACGTGGATATTTTTTAAGTGAACACGAGCACCCACCTCATCCATAACATCAATTGCCTTGTCTGGTAAAAAACGATCAGTGATATACCTGTCACTAAGTTTTACACAAGCTTCTAAAGCCTCATCGGAATAGCTTACATGATGAAAATCTTCATATTTATCTCTGATGTTTTTTAAAATATGAACAGCTTCATCAGCAGAAGGTGGATCAATGATTACTTTTTGAAATCTACGATCTAAAGCACCATCTTTTTCTATATGCTGTCTGTACTCGTCTAATG
>CAZNNX010000075.1:5256-14837 GCA_964574485.1 uncultured Saprospiraceae bacterium
CACTGTAGCTCGCCACGGGCAAGAGCAGGTTTGAAAATATTCGACGCATCCAAAGATCCTGAGGCACCGCCCGCACCAACAATGGTATGTATTTCATCTATAAACAATATGACGTCTCTTGTTTTTTCCAATTCAGACATAATGGCCTTCATGCGTTCTTCAAATTGACCTCTATATTTGGTTCCAGCTACTAAGGCTGCCAAATCCAACATAACAATACGCTTGTTGAACAAAGTACGTGATACCTTTCTTTGTTGAATTCTCAGAGCTAAACCTTCCACCACTGCAGTTTTTCCAACACCGGGTTCTCCTATCAGGATAGGGTTGTTTTTTTTTCTTCTTGAAAGAATTTGAGAAACACGTTCGATTTCTTTTTCTCTTCCAATGATAGGATCCAATTTGCCTTCTTCTGCTGCTTTGGTAACGTCTCTCCCAAAATTGTCCAAAACAGGGGTCGTGGATTTTGATTTGCCGCTTTGACTCGCTCTTCGGGTTGGACCTTGTCTTTCCTCTTCTTCAAAACCTTCTTCCTCTGACACATTTCGAATTGTCTGTCCCTCTGAACTTACATATTCCAGCTCTGTTTTAAAGATATCATAGTCAATATTGAACTCTATTAATACCTTTGCCGCTAAATTTTCCTTGTGCTTTAGAATGGATAAAACAATATGTTCGATACCTACAATGTCTGACTTCATATTTTTTGCCTCAAGGAAGGTAATCTTGAGAACACGCTCTGCCTGTCTGGTTAGGGGCATATTGCCTACACTGAACGAAGGTTGAAGTCTGATGCTATTTTGTTGAAGGGTATCCTCCATAGCCATTCTTAGTTGATCGATGTTGATTTCCAGAGAGTGAAATACCCTCATGGCTAAATTTTGTCTGTCGTGTAACACGGCAAGCAAAAGATGCTCAGTGCCAATGTAGTCATGACCTAAACGAACAGCCTCTTCTCTGCTGTAGGTTATCAATTCTTTCACTTGAGGAGAAAATCTGTTGTCTGCCATATAACCTTCTAGTTTAGTTTGAATGAATAACGATTGAAATGATGAAAAGATTATCTTATTACACAAATAAACATTCGTAGGTAAAGATAATGTATTTTGCTTCTGAAATCAAAATATTGTTCACTACAATATTTGGTGTACACATATCCTAAAAGTATGCCAATTTTTAAATCATTTGCGTGTATTTTTATATCTTAGCCTTTTGTTTGAATCGGAGAAATTGAATTTTAGTTTAGAACATGTTTAAACAGCTGATATTCAATTTATTATTAATTTTATTAACTTAAGATTTTATCATGAAGTATGCTTTAGAAAGACAAGATGATTATGCCATAATGTCATTACAGGAAGAAAATTTGAACAGTGTGAAAGCTCCAGAACTAAAATCTGAGTTCATGTTGCATAAAAATGCTGGTGTAAAAAACTTAATTCTGAATCTGGAGCAGGTAAGATATATTGATTCCTCGGGGTTAAGTGCCATTCTGACTGCCAACAGGCTTTTTGTTGAAGAAAAGGGCGTACTCGTACTTATCGGCATCGTGCACCCCAGTGTAAAAATGCTAATTAATATTTCCAGATTAGATACAGTATTGTCAATCAAAGAAAATGTACATGAAGCTGTGAAATGGATTCGATTGCAAAACTTATTATAAACAAGAATTTTGCCCAAAAATCAACCAATCGTTAAATTTGAAATTAAAATGAGAATCATCTCTTCCCAAATTTTTACTTTTTTACTCATTTCCTTTTTTGGACTTTTTGCCGCCTTGCATGTTTCGGCACAAAATTCTCTCACGGTTACCAAATGTAGTAATGCAGCTTATTTTGTTAATGGTTCAACCCAAAATTCAAGCCCAGTTACTTTCGTCTCCGGAGTTGATTTTCCTGCCAATTATGCCTTGACAAAAATTGTTGTTACTGTCAATTGGTCCAGAAATCAAATTGGATGCGGTGGGGCTGCCGGATTGGATAATTCCTCTGAAATCGGATTTAATATCC
Source organism: uncultured Saprospiraceae bacterium (assembly GCA_964574485.1). GTDB lineage: Bacteria > Bacteroidota > Bacteroidia > Chitinophagales > Saprospiraceae > Saprospira. The sequence continues at coordinate 7,263 of CAZNNX010000075.1, forward strand.
AGGGACCAGGCGGAAATCAGAGAAGTTTAGTGTCCCCTGCAGACTGGTCAGGTACAGGAATCGTAAATAATATCACAACTATTTTTCAAGATGCTGCGGCCTCTGTGGTAGGATTTCCTGTGAGCGGTACATTTAATCCTTCTCAATCCATCTCCAGCATTTTACCCTCTGGTACAGATTTTCTTGGTATCGCCCCATTTGGTAACTGGGAATTAGTAGCAATAGATCAAAATTCAAATTTATCAGGTATTTGTATCAATTCAGTTTGTATAACAATCACGGCTTGCCCTAATAACGTTACTGCAATCTGCCAACCTACTCTGAATCTTTACCTTGACAACGCAGGTAATGCTTCCCCCGATTTTAATCTTTTAAATAACGGTAGTGATACTTCTTGTTTCCTGCAGAATGTAAGTTTCAGCCCAGCAGGTCCTTTTAATTGTTCCAACACAACGGCCCCCATCAGCACAATCATGACGATCACTGATAAGTTGGGGAATAGTTCTTCTTGTACTAGTTTGATTACAGTTTTGGATACAATCAAACCTTCAGCTATATGTAAATCTTATGTACAATTGTACCTTGACAATACAGGCAATGTGACTATGCCTGCCTCTCTGGTAGATAGCTTGAGTTCTGATAATTGTGCATTGAATAGTGCATTTACATTAGTTAATAATCTTTCATCGATTAATTTTGCTTGCAATCAAGTTTTTAATCCGATTCCTTTAGTTTTGAGTGTAAGGGATGTAAATGGAAATACTGCTCAATGCAACACAATTGCCTATATTAGAGATACAATAAAGCCTGTTGCCAATTGTGTTCCGTCTATCGTACTCAATTTATCTTCAATTGCTCCTGCCAATGTAAGCTTAAACGCCATTCAGGTAAATAATTCAAGTACAGATAATTGTACATTGAACCCGGTTTTATCAATAAATGGTCAATCTCAGATAAATTTTACCTGTGCCAATTTAGGATTAAATCAGTTGATTTTACTGGCTCAAGATCCTTCAGGTAACACGGATACCTGTATTTCTCAGGTAACCATACAAGATATTACGGCCCCTTTGGCAAATTGTCAATCCTCCCTAACCGTCTTTTTGGATAATACAGGAACACAAACCCTCAATGCCATACAGTTGGATAACGGATCTACTGATAATTGCGCTATCGTGGATTATGAAGTGGCAGGATCTTCCACAGTTCAGTTTAATTGTAATCAATTGGGCGGGAATGTTGTTACCCTTACGCTAAGAGATGGATCAGGAAACCAGTCATCATGCACCTCAATAGTACAAGTGAGAGATTCAATTCGTCCTGCAGCCAATTGTTTTACGACTCCACGTACTGTATATCTAAATAATACGGGAGTAGTGAATGTAAATGCCACACTCTTGGATAGTTTATCCGATGATAATTGTACAGTTGCCCAATTGCTGATAAACAATCAAAATACACTCACCTTCAATTGCACCCAAACTGGAGTAAACAATGTACAATTAACAGTAATTGATTCTTCAAATAACATAAAGACATGTTCTGCATCTATTATAGTTGTAGACAGTATTGCTCCTGTTGCCAATTGCCAAAACATTACTGTAAATTTAGATCCTATCAATGGTTTGGCTATCGTTCAGTCAATTGATATAAATGCTAATAGCACCGATAATTGTTCTCTACTCAATGTCTTAATAAACGGTCAATTACGAGATACCTTTAATTGCACAAATATTGGCCCCAATCTAACGACCTTATCCATCACCGATGTAAATGGAAATCAGAATCAATGTACTGCTACTGTCACCATAATAGATAATGTCTCACCTGTATTAACTTGTAATAATAGAACAACTTATATTAACAATGCCGGTCTAGCAGCTGTGCAACCACAAGAACTGGCCACTGCAATTGATATTTGCGGGATAGTTCAATATACCGTAGATCATCTTAATACAAGAGTGTATAATTGTAATCAAGTGGGATTTACTTTTGCAGATACCGTCAGAGCCTATGATGCGAGTGGAAATATGGGTTATTGTATTTCATTGGTTCAAGTGGCAGATACAACATCTCCGATTGCAAGATGTCAGAATATCAATCTTTTTTTGAATGCTCAAGGAATTGCTACACTTACCCCATCACAAATTGATTTGTCAAGTAATGATAACTGTCAGATAAACAATTATCTTATCAATAATTCGAATGTGCTGAACTTTAATTGTAATGATGTAGGTTTAAATCAAATTACTTTAAGGGTGGTAGACCCTTCAGGTAATTCTTCAACCTGTATTTCAGATGTACAAGTCATTGATAATGTGAATCCCGTTGCTAATTGTCAGAATTTAAACTTGGTTTTAAGTGCTACAGGAACCATTTCCATCCCTGCTATAAATTTAAATGGAACCCCTGTATCCTCTGATGCTTGTGGGCCTCTTATTTTTACAGTAGCGGGACAATCCAATTTAAACTTGAATTGCTCTAATGTAGGCTCTAATAATATAGTTCTCGAAGTTACAGATCAAAATGGAAACAGATCAACCTGTACCAGTATTATCACAGTTAGAGAGAACATACCTCCTGTCATTAATTGTAGAAATTACACATTGCATCTTGATCCAAATGGAGTGGGGATTGTAAACTCAAATCAAGTTGTAGATGTACAAAATAGTTATGACAATTGCGGATTTATAAGTTATACCCTTAACTCTGCACCTCAACTGGTTTTTAATTGTACACAACTGGGTAATTCTTCTATTCGTGTGATCGGGTCAGATGCCTCAGGAAACAGGGACACTTGTTTCTCTATAGTTACGGTGATAGATACGGTTGCCCCCACTATTTCATGTAACGATATTATTATTAATCTGGCATTACAGGGTACTCATAATTTAAATGCTGCTCAACTGGGTGTTGTTACTTTAGATGCCTGTGGCATAGATACAACCATTATCACACCTAGTCTTATCAATTGCAGCAATGTCGGTATTAATTTGATCCAAATCACAACCTATGATATAAATGGTAACATGTCAGTTTGTGAGTCTGAGGTGAATGCATTTTTACAAGAACCTCAATTGAGTGCATTTGACAGTGTTTTGTGTGAAGGACAAACATTAGCTTTATTTCCGAATCCTCCGGCTTCAGGATTAACCTATACATATAGTTGGGCAGGTCCCAATGGATTTAACTCCAGTCTTCCTTTTCCTCAGGTGATCAATATGCAATTGGTGAATGAGGGGATTTACAGGGTTACATTAACTCCCCAAGGTGCTCCTGGTTGTATATTAAGAGATTCTATTTATATCGATGTTAATGTAGTGCCTGCGCCAATTTTATTTGTAAATAACCCAATTTGTACAGGTGATTCCGTTGTGATTCATTTGACAAATCATTTGCTCTATTCAGGGAATCAAATTACATACCAATGGTATTTTGATGGTGTTTTACAATCACAAGTGCAGGACTCAATATATGTTTTAAATCCGGTTGATACCTCAGATCAAGGTAATTATGACCTTACAGTTACTGTTGATGGATGTATTGATTCAACTTCACAACCTTTGAATTTAAGCGTTTTCAATCTACCAGCTGATTTTACAGCACAGTACAGACCTAATTGTGAAGGAGATAGTCTATTTCTTTTCTCTAATCCACCTGTAGGAATAGTGAGTTATCAATGGACTGGACCAAATTCATTTTCTTCAGTGCTTCAAAATCCGATCATCTTTAGTTCAACATTGGCAAATCAAGGTCAATATATTGTAACAGTATCTGATATTAATACATGTAAAAGTATTGACACCATACAAGTTTTAGTGAAACCTAGACCAGTAGATCCTTCGCTTACATACAATAGTCCACTTTGTGCAGACGACATACTTATATTGTCTGATACAGTTCTACGAAATGGTCTTTTTAATTATATTTGGGAGGACTCATTATCTACTATTGATACTACCAATCTTTCTTCGCTAGCTATCCCAGTTTGGTCAGAGGGAAGTTATAGTTTATTTGTCGAACAAAATGGTTGTACTTCGGATACAATTTTGCTGAATGTAGTTCAGGAACCAGTTTCTTATGCTGATTTTGATGTTTTCAATATGGCTTTCAGAGATTCAGTTTTTAGTTTGAATGTAACTCTAAATGATATTTTGAGGCCTGGTTTTATCATAAGTATTGTGGATAGTACAAAATTTGGTGCTTTGACCTTAAATACAGATGGTACATTTAACTATAAACCCGGTTGGATTTTCCAAGGTGTTGATACATTCACTTACAAAATTTGCGATCCGTTATGTCCAAATGTCTGTTCTCAAAACTTCGTTGCCATTCAAGTGGAAATGAGTGATAAATGTTTCATCCCTAATGCTTTTTCTCCTAATGGAGACGGGATAAACGATCAGATGGTCGTTGTCTGTAAAGACTTATTACCAAATTTAGAGATGCAAATTTTTTCAAGGTGGGGGAATCTGGTATTTAAGGGAAATCCGGACGGATGGAATGGTCAGTTTAATGGGAAAGATTTACCGGACGGGACTTATTTTTATACTTTAGATTATGGTGATGGTTCAAAACTAGAATCAGGTTATATTATTATTTACAGATAAATTAAAATGATAATTTTTAAAACAAAAGAGGAGATTGAGCTGATAAGACAGAGTGCATTATTGGTTTCTAAAACTTTAGGCATGTTAGCCAAAGAAATTAAACCTGGAGTTACCCCTCTATATTTGGATGAATTAGCAGAAACTTTTATAAGAGATAACAAAGCTATACCTGGCTTTAAAGGACTATATGGTTGCCCGACTACTTTATTAACTTCTGTCAATGAGCAAGTAGTACATGGTCTTCCAACATCTCGACCTCTTCAGGATGGGGATATTATTTCAGTTGACTGTGGGGTGTTGATGAATGGATTTTATGGGGATCATGCCTATACTTTTCCTGTTGGAAATATTTCTGAAGAAAAACAAAAACTACTAAGAGTCACTTATGAATGTTTATTGAAGGGTATTGAAATGACAGTAGCTGGAAATAGAATCGGTGATATTGGTTATGCCATACAGCAGCATGCTGAAACAAATGGATATGGTGTTGTGAGAGAATTAGTAGGGCATGGCTTAGGTAAAAGCATGCACGAAGAGCCTGAAGTTCCGAATTATGGAAAAAAAGGTCAGGGAAAATTGATTAAAAATGGGTTGGTTATTGCAATAGAGCCTATGATTAACATGGGCACCTATCGTGTTCTAAAAACAGCCGATGACTGGACCATTGTTACAGCTGATGGAAAACCTTCCGCACATTTTGAACACAATGTAGCAGTGGTAAATGGAAAGCCAGAAGTTTTGTCTAGCTTTTCCTACATTGAGGAAGCTCTGGCATCAAATGCATAGAAAGTGAATCAACAAAAAAAGGAAGTACAATTGTACTTCCTTTTTTTGTTGATTATGTATGCATGGGGATTATATATTCCAAGCAAATTTTCTTTTAATTCCCTTTTGAGAGGCATCCAATTTTTTGATGAATTTCTTTTCTCTGACTCTAGCCGCCTTACCTATGGCTGCTCTTAGATAGAAAAGTCTGGCTCTTCTTACTTTTCCTTTTTGCAGGTTCTCAATTTTTACAAGTGTTGGAACATTAAAAGGGAATATTCTTTCAACACCAACACCATGAGAAATTTTTCTAACTGTAAATGTTTTAGTTACACCACTACCTTTAATTTGAATGGCTGTACCTCTGAAAGTCTGCTCACGTTCCTTGTCACCTTCAATAATCTTATAAGTTACAGATATATTGTCTCCTGGTTTGAAGTAATCGAAATTGCTTACATCTCTTGCAGCTTGCTTTTGTACGTATTTCAATAAGTCGCTCATATATTTTATATTTAAAAAAGTCTAAGGAACTGCGAATTTAGAAATAAAACTTGATTCGCCAAATCAAAAGTATAGGTTTTTTGAAAAATTATTAACTCAGGCTTTGAACGATATCATATTTGGTAATTATATGCATGGTTCCAGCCATGTCTTTACAAATAACCGCTGTAATTTTATCGTTGAAATAATAACTTAGTTTTTTCAATGCTGTGTTTTCCTCTACAAGGGGGAAAGGAGCTGACATAATATCTTCTATTTTTTTATCCACATTCCCAATTGGATTTTCAAGTAAAGTACTTAGTACAGAGCTTTCAGTAATGGAACCAATAATAGCTTGATGGTCGTCAACTATCGGTAACTGAGATACATCCTTAGATTTCATAAATTGAAGGGCATCTTTCACTGTATCTTTTGGATGTAGTGAAAAAAACAATTTACTATTTTTTTTATTGATAATGTCTTTAACAGTCAGTTCCTCATCTAAAAATCCTCTTTCTCTCATCCAATCATCGTTAAACATTTTACCAACATAACGACTTCCATGATCGTGAAAGAGAACTACAACGACATCATCCTTGGTTAATTGTGGCCCCAGTTGCTTGATTCCCATAATTGCTGATCCCGCAGAATTTCCTACGAAAATACCTTCCATTCTAGCTAGATTTCTTGTGCCCAAAGCAGCATTCTTATCTGTAACTTTTTCGAAATGATCAATTAATTTGAAGTCTACATTTTCAGGAAGAATATCCTCTCCAATTCCCTCAGTTATGTAGGGATAAATTTCACTTTGATCAAATATTCCAGTTTCATGATATTTTTTAAATACTGAACCATAAGTATCAATACCCCAAATTTTAATATTTGGATTTTTCTCTTTTAAAAATTTAGCTACTCCGGAAATTGTTCCCCCAGTGCCTACACCCACAACGAAATGAGTAATCTTTCCCTCAGTTTGTTCCCATATCTCCGGACCAGTACTCTCGTAATGAGCTGTTCGATTTGAAAGATTGTCATATTGATTGCACCAATAAGAATTAGGAATTTCCTTACTTAGTCTAGATGCAACTGAATAATAGGACCTCGGATCGTTTGGTTCAACATTAGTAGGGCAAACAATCACCTCAGCGCCAACAGCCCTAAGTATGTCAATTTTTTCTTTGGATTGCTTGTCTGTAGTAGTGAAAATACATTTATATCCTTTTACAACTGCTGCGATGGCTAAACCCATACCAGTATTTCCTGAAGTGCATTCTATTATTGTGCCTCCTTTTTTTAAGTCACCTCTGATTTCAGCATCTTCAATCATTTTTAGAGCCATTCTATCTTTAACTGAATTTCCAGGATTGACAGATTCAACTTTAGCTAAAACTAAGGCTGGTATCTCTTCTACAATTTTGTTTAATTTGACTAAAGGGGTTTTTCCTATTGTCTCTAGAATGTTATTGTAATATTTTGCCATAATTATATTGTTGTGGCGTAAAAATAACCTTTATTATCCTATTATGATATTAAAGGTGTAATAAAATTGAGTAAATTGAATGTCTCGCTTGTTACTAATGAGAATGATTTATTTTTCCATAGATATAAAGTATTTATTTTCAATTGACTAGGTTAGTGAACTAATTCAGATTAAAAAAAAATTATAAAAAAGGCAAATAAATTTGGAAAGTAGGGTTATGATATATTATCTTTGCATTCG
>CAZNNX010000076.1:0-14657 GCA_964574485.1 uncultured Saprospiraceae bacterium
CCAAGGAGGATCTTGTCAATCGATCTCCCTCAGGCTGCAACCATTCCTGCATTGGGTTCACGTGTACTATCAAACCGTCTGCACTTAATTTGTTTAACAGATTTGATATAAGATACAATTGATTGGTATCTATTAGCTTATCCACCTGAGCAACACCTAAATTGGCATACAGGGGCAGGTGATCTCCCATCAAATCACGAACCTTAAAATCGGCCAAATATGTATCTTCTGTAAGCAGCGAACGACAACTACCCAAACCCATTCCAAATCCGTATATTCCTGCAGCTTTGGCTAAATTGTGGTTTATTTTAGCAGCCCATTCCGTTCCTCCTGTCATAGAGGATATCCAGATCCGTTGTTTCATTTTTTTTCCTAAAAAAGAAAATTCGGGAAAATCAGTAGTTTGCGGGTGACCACTTAACAAAGGCTCATAATTAAACCTGCGATCCAGTTGCATTGCAGCAACTTGAGATTGAAAGGCAAGAGCAATATGATCTTTCTTCCGGTGCACGGCATTTTGGTCTACATCTTGAAACACGCTCGGGTTTTAGAATTTAATTGTACAAAGCTACGAAAATAAACATGTTATCGTGACAACTCTGCCAAATAATAACATCCCTATCTTAAAATTGTTTAATCTTTTTTGCAAATTTATTAATTATCATTAGACAATAATAATATTTATCTCTTCCTTTAAAAAAGAAGATTTACCTCTTGGAAAAAAAATTTTAACTTTATTCAAAACAATATGTATGAGAATATTCGCCTTCATTCTTTTTTATCTCTTGCATGGTCTGGTCAGGTGTCAAAGCCTGAGTCCAAGTGTCATTGCTAGTTCGGGTCAACATTTCAGTAATGGAACGCAACAAATAAGTTGGACCTTGGGTGAGCCAGTCATCCAAACACATAATGCCGGCAATTACAGGATTACGCAGGGTTTTCACCAACCTTACCTTCAGGTAAATTCCATTACAGAATGGGAAGATTTGGGCATCCTTGCTTTCCCAAACCCCACAAAAAATCAATTGAGAATTCAATTCCCTGATCAGAACCACATATGGGAATTAAGATTAATAGATATATTGGGCCGTAGGGTTCTTGAGGTTCCTGGCACACAAGTTCAGGAATATTCCATTTCACTGGAAAATTTACCTTCATCGCACTATCTGTTAGAGGTCAGAGATCAGAGCAGTGGAAAAAGACAATTATTTAAAATTCAAAAAATAGATTAATATGAGATTTTTAAGCATTCTACTTTTATTTCTATGTTTTAACATACAGGCCCAAACTCCCCAGGCTATCAAATATCAGGCTGTGGCTAGAGATAATGCAGGCAACCTGATCGCGAATCAAAATATTGGTTTTAGAATCAATATTTTACAGAATAGTCCGATTGGCAATTCAGTTTATGCAGAAACACATGTTGTTGCTTCAAATGATTTAGGTCTCGTACATTTGGATATTGGTGCAGGAACTAATTTGAGTGGAAATTTCAGCACTATCAATTGGGGAGCCTCCAGTTATTTTATTAAAGTAGAAATGGACGTTACTGGTGGAACCAATTACCTACTTATGGGAACATCACAACTATTAAGTGTTCCTTATGCCCTATTTGCGGAAAAGGCAGCCAGTGTTTTAATCGATCAAGTAAATGATGCCGATGCCGATTCAACCAATGAAATTCAACAATTGAGCATCAACGGAAATCAACTGTCAATTTCTGATGGCAATACAGTGACCATTCCATCAGGGAGTGGATCAAATTATTCTGCTGGCAACGGAATTGCAATTCAAAATAATACAATAACAAATACCGCCCCTGATCAAGTGATTAGTTTAACCGGTCAAGGCGCTACAAGCATCACTGGAACCTATCCCAATTTTGTGATCAATTCAATCGATAATGTGAATGATGCTGATGCAAATCCCAGTAACGAACTTCAGACACTGAGTATCAACGGAAACACCTTGAGTATTTCCAATGGCAATTCTATTACCCTTAACAACAGTCAGGTAAGCCTGGATCAGGCCTATGATTCTGGAGGAGCAGGATTGGGCAGAACCATTACCACTGATGCCGGCTCAGTTCAGATTATCAATTCAGGCAATAACAGCACTGCTTTGGAGGTCAGTTCTTCCATTGCCAACTCTTCCGCTGTGCTTGCCAATGTAGGGGGTGTGGGCGTAGGATTCAGAGCAGAGAGCACCAACCCTACCAATAGTTTTGCAGCCATTCAAGCAAACACGAATAGCAATAATGCTCAAAACTCTGCTATTTTAGGGAATAATTCAGGTAATGGCTATGCCATTTCGGGACAAATCCCTTCAACTGGATTCGGCACTTCAGCTGTTTATGGCTCTAATTTGAGGGCCAATGGAGGAAGTGGTGTTTTAGGCATCGGTTTTAATGGTATCGTGGGTCAGTCTCAAAATGCACAAGGTTATGGATTGTACGGAGTTAATAATTCTCCGGCTACAGGCACAAATCCTTCTCTGGGCATAGGCACTTATGGCTTGGGTTTTCATGGCATCTATGGACAAACAACCAATACAACTTTGGGATGGGCAGGGTATTTCACTGCAGATCTGGGTTGTGATGGCGCAGGTTATGCCCTAGGTGGCTGGGTGAATGCATCCGACAGAAGACTCAAGTCCAATATTATTTCCATAGAAGCTCCTTTGCAAAAGTTACAACAAATTGAGGGAAAATATTATTCCATTACCACAAAATCCTTGGATTCCCAGGGAAAATTACAACTAAAAAGCAGAATGCAATATGGTATCATTGCTCAGGATGTTGAAAAACAATTTCCCGAAATGATTTCCGAAAAAGCATTATTTATCAACACAGGCGATGAAACCACCTACAAAACTGTGGAGTACACGCAATTGATACCTGTTTTGATTGAGGCTGTAAAGGAATTAAATACAAAAGTCGAAAAATTGGAATCAGAACTAAAAACGCTGAAGGCTTCTCAAAAATAGCATTCAATAAAAAAACCTTTCAGTATGCTGAAAGGTTTTTTTTGTCGAGACGATTGGATTCGAACCAATGACCCCTACCCTGTCAAGGTAATGCTCTAAACCAACTGAGCTACGCCCCGTATGATGCAAAGTTATCTTTTTTATTCATTTTAAAAATAAAAAAAACTAAGAAATTCCTAAATCATTTGCTCTGATAATGGAAGAACAGATATTTTTCTATCGTCCAATCTGAATCGATCCCCATTCGCTAAAATATGTGTCACCATATTTGACAAGGACATGGGAACACCCTCAGATAATATCTGAAAATTATTATGCGTTAAACCAGAAGGATCAAATAATATCACCATACCAGATCCAATCACTCTAAATTCAACCCCGTTACGAATAATAACCCCCGTATCTTCAGATAAACCCAAACCCATAAGATGTGGAAAAGCAGCTACTGCCTCCGCCAAACGACCAAATCTTCCTCTGATTACAAAATGTGAGTCAATGATTAACTCAGGAACAAATCCCATACCTTTTTTCATTGAAACATTTCCCTTGATTAATGCTTCTGTAGCACTTCCACCGGCTATCATTTCATAAGACATACACATAGCACCTGCACTGGTCCCAGCTAAAACAAACTGATCTTCCTCTCTTAATTTTTGATTCATTAATTCATGAAGAGGCGTACCCCCTATAAAATTAACGATTTTGGATTGGTCTCCTCCAGAAAACATAATACAACGGCAGTCTCTAACCAAGGAAAGCGTATCTTCTGACTCAGATTGCGTTCTGTTCTGAATATTCAAAACATGCAAATTGTTACAGTTTAATTTTCCAAAGGCACTCAGATACATCTCACCTACTTCTTCGGGAATACTCGAAGCCGTTGGGATAATGATTATTTTTTGATCAGGCCCTCCACTTTCTCTAACAACATGAGCTAAAATACTCTCCTGAATATGATCTATTCCGTGGTATTCATTTTCGAATCTGTCTTCACTTCCTCCAATCGGAATTAAGATACCTTTTGTCATTTTTTATGATTTACTTAAGCAAATGTAAAAAACTTTTACAAAGTGTTATTCTGATCTTCTATAAATTCAACCCTTCTACTAATTTTACAAGTAAACCTCGACTTATGATTTCGAACTTTGAAGAATTTATCACAAAAGGTTGTATGCGCTGCCCTTATGGTGATACGCCCCAATGCAAGGTTCATAGCTGGGCCCCCATCCTCGTACAACTAAGAGAAATTATTTTACAATATCCAGTAGAGGAAAATATAAAGTGGAGTATTCCTGTATTTACCCTCAAAGGTAAAAATGTACTGTCTATCAGTGCATTAAAGGATGCAGCTGTACTAAGTTTTTTCAAAGGGGCACTGCTTGAAAATATGCAGATCCTTGAACAACAAGGTACTGTCCAATCGGGCCGGATTATTAAAATAAAAAGCCTGACTGAATTGCGTCTCATTCAAAGGGAAATCCACTCTTGTATCGAGCAGGCAATTCAAATTGAGAAAGAAAACAAGAAAGTTATTTTGAGTAAAAATCCTGAACCTATGCCAGCTGAGCTTGTGGAGACTTTACAAAATAATGAAGCATTGAAAATAGCCTTCTACGCTCTGAGCCCAGGTCGACAAAGGTCTTATTTGATTCACATCGGTCAGGGGCAAAGAAAAGAAACCAGGGAAAAAAGAATTAATTTTTGCATCCCCTACATTTTCCAAGGAATAGGGTTTCATGAAATCCGAAATAAGAAATAAAATTACGGACTATAATCTTTGGATGCTCCCATCCGGGGCTTTTCTGAAACGAAACGAGACCCAATCTTTTTGACTTTGATACCATTTTTGTGAAAACCGCTTAGCTGTGATTACATATCCAAAATATTCACAGTAGGCTTTTATAAAACAAGAACCAATTAAAATAATCTGGGTTGAATAAAAAAACCAAAGTAATATCGCAACAATTGAACCCGATGCCCCATAGGCTGTAACAAGCAAGGCAGATTTCATGTACTGTGCAAAAAGAATTTGACCTAAATTAAAAAGTAAGGCGGTAAGGATGGACGACGGAATGACAACCCTCCACTTTAAATGAACTGCCGGTAGTATTTTATACATCAATGAAAAAAATACACTTAGTATTAAAATTCCTACTAATTGATTGAGGTATTGAAAAATATTTTTTGAAAAATAATGTAGTAGCTCCACACCGTAAGGAGGTAAAATTTGCGTTAAAAACAATTCTCTACTTTCTATAAAAGCAAATATAGAAAGTAAAAGTGTATTCAGTACAATAGATAAAATCATTATGATTGCCCCTGAAAAAATCATGGCAAATGATATAATTCTATTCAGTACATTAGATAACCATTTTCTTTTTCTTTTTAACTCTTCAACCCTAAAGATCTGATTAAAAGTTTCTTGTAGCGTGAAAAAAATATGCGTCGAAATAAAAATTAAAAACAGCAAACCAAATAAAGTATACCAGCCTTTTCCTTTGATTGCATTCAATGAAACCACTGTATTTTCCAATTGATCAGCAATATCTTTTCCAAATGAAGCGTAAAGAAACTGATGCATCTCATTTTGAATCATTTCTGTACCGCCCAAAATATCTAATGAACCCAAGAGGATCATCATCATGGCAGGAAGAGAAAAAATGGTATAATAGGCAATAGCAGCTCCCATTCTATGAAATTTTCCCGATGAAAAAATTTGCATAGTTCTCTGACAAATAAAAAGTATGGGAAAGATTTTGTACAACATTTGATATGTAAAATACAAAGGTAAGATGCAATTTTCATTTCCTGAGATTCAGCCAAATAAAAATGAGCCTTGCGGCTCATTTTATTCAAGAGGACCGAAGTGCTCTTCTTAAAATTTTCCCCACATTAGTTTTGGGTAATTCATCTTTAAATACCACCTGCCTCGGTCTTTTATAATTGGTTAAATTTGCCTGACAGTGATCGAAAATTTCCTGTTCACTGAGACTCGGATCTTTTTTCACAACAAAGACTTTGACTACCTCTCCCGATTTTTCGTCAGGAATACCTATGGCTGCTGCTTCCAAAACCTTGGGGTGAGAAACAACAACCTCTTCAATCTCATTGGGATACACATTAAATCCGGATACAAGTATCATATCTTTTATTCTGTCCACTATTTTGATGAATCCCTGATCATCCATTATTCCAACATCACCGGTTTTTAACCAGCCATCTGCTGTTATAGTCTGAGCTGTAGATTCTTCATTATTGTAATATCCTTTCATTACCTGCGGACCTTTCACCTGAATTTCTCCAGGTTCTCCCAATGGAAGCTCTTGATTATTTTCATCGCAAATTCTCAGGTCAGTTGATGGCACAGGTAATCCGATTGTGCCAATACGTGCTGTGCCATTTAAAGGATTTACAGAGACAACGGGAGAGGCTTCTGTCATTCCAAATCCCTCCGTGAGCATCACACCAGTCACTTCCTTCCAACGATCTGCAACAGGTTTTTGAATGGCCATGGCTCCGCCCACAACTACCTTCAATTGAGAAAAATCAAGTTGCCTGAAGTCATTATGGTTCAACAAGGCATTAAACAGGGTATTCACACGTGTTATAAGTGAGGGTTTTGTTTTTGCAATGATTTGGACAAGTGCAGGAATATCTCTGGGGTTAATTACCAATACATTTTCAGCACCAAAATTACCCATGCAAAGACAGTTAACCACAAATGAAAAAATGTGATAAAGAGGCAAGGGCGTCAAAACGATTTCTTCACCTTCCTTCAATTGGGCATTTGAAATCCAGGCTTTTACCTGATACATATTATGCAATAAATTGCTGTTAGTCAGCATGGCTCCCTTGGAAACACCTGTCGTTCCACCTGTATATTGCAAACAAATTACATCTTCCAATCCTGACTTATGCATTTGCAGACCCTGTCCTGAAGTCTTCAAACAGTTTGTAAATCGAACAGCATTAGGAATATGATAAGCAGGAACCATTTTTTTGACCCTGCGAATTACAAAATTGATTAGTTTTCCTTTCAATCCACCGAACATCTCACCTATTGAAACTAAAATAACATGCTGAACTGTAGTTTTATCCTTTACTTTTTGGAATTCTGCTGCAAAATTCTCTGCAATCACAACTGCTGTTACCCCTGCATCATTAAACTGATGTTCAATTTCTCTGGCCGTATACAGTGGATTGGTATTTACAATAATCAGACCAGCCCGCATAGCACCGTAAAGAGCAATTGGGTATTGAAGTAAATTGGGCATCATCAGAGCTATTTTGTCTCCGGCCTTTAATCCGATAGATTGTAGATAGGCTCCAAAGGCACGAGATTTTACATCAATTTCATGAAAGGTTAATGTTTTTTTTGAACTACCCACTACACTGGTATAGGCTGGCTTGTCTTTGAACTTAACTAAATTATCATTGATTAAATCAACCATACACTGATATCCTTCAGTTCCCGTTTGAAAGGGAACTCCTTCCGGATAATGCTTATGCCATATTTTATTTTCCATATTTATAATTTTAAAATAATAGTAATACTACTAAATATACTATATACTACTCAAAATAAAAACCTTCCTGCACCCTTTTTAAAAATTTCGACCGAATTTTATTGGCCATCTTGTTCTCAAAACTTTTTTCTCCCATACTATTTTTAAAAAACCTAACGGGTCTGATATTCCTCAAGCTATTACAAAACCATAATTCCTTTGAGCGAAATACATCCTCCTCCCGTACTGCTTGAAATTTACAATCGTAACCTTCCTCCCTAAGTAATTGAAAACAAACCTGTTCCATTACACCCCTTACCTTGCCTGAATCTTCGGGGGGAAAAATAAAATAATCCCCATCATATAGTATTATATTCGATTGATTTGCCTCCACAATTTCCTGATCTGTATTGAGAATCAAGGCTTCATCGATTGCATTTTGACTGGCCCATTTTGCGGCCATGACATAAAGGATGGCACTGGCAGATTTGAGGGCTTGCAAGGGACCTTTGGGTTTTGGATATAAATTGCAAATAGCAGTACAAATTTGCTCCTGTTTATTTTCCTCCAAATAATTTGGAATCTCTCTCATTAAAAATGAATAATGTGCATCGTCATTCACTGGGGTATAGCCAAGGCCATCTGCTCTGTAAAAATGTACTCGCAGGCTTTGTGTTTCTTTTTTGGGGATTTCAGAAATGAACCCTGCCAGTGTAATAATAAAATCTGAATAGCTGCGCAATTCAGGGGGGCAATTCATTTCCATCAGGCTGAATGATCGCAGCATGCGTTGGTGGTGAAATTGGGGGAAAAGAAGTTTGTTTTGATAGACATGAATTGTCTCAAAAAAACCATCCCCATACAAAAATGATCTGTTGGTAAAAGACATTAATTTAATGGAAGATCCTTCAACTCCAGTTTAGCTCCTGTTTTAGTATCTGTCATAGAAATCCAAGCTATTTTCAACTTTTCACCTGGAGCAAATTCATCCATGGGCACTTTCCAATCAAACAACTCAATTGATCCTGCATATTCTCCATTCGGACTAAAAACGTCTAATTTAATTTGATTTACTTTTAGCTGGCTCAACACAGCAGAGCTGGAAATTTGTATTGGCTCTATCCTTGCACTTTGTTTATTCAAAACAAATTTGAGGTCGCCCGGATTCACCTGAGCAAAGATTGAAGTATTCACTAAAATCATGAAAAGAAAGATGATGACAGATATTTGAGCTTTCATACACTTATTTTTTATAAATATAGTAAACTGAAATCAAATCTCATACCAAATTGCAAGGCATAACAAAAATTTAAGAAAGCTATTTTATAAATAATTTAAACGTTCATTTAAAAAAAACTTTGAAAAAATTTTGGAATAAAAAAACAATATGTATTTTAGTGTCCACGTTTTGTATTTGAGAGACCTTAAAGTTGTTTTGTTTACCCCCTAGACCAGGGTAGAAGTATGTTTCATACTTTAAAATTCTCTTTTTCAAAATGCCGTTACAATCAAGTTGAGTACTTATCTCCTAGACCAAGATATGCACTCAGACCAAAGCTTTATTGTTCGAAAAGTTGTTGTTGTTTTTTGTGATGGGCCTAGACCACCCACACTAATGAGTTATTTTTTGAGACCTAAAACGCACTGTTATGATTTTTAGACCAATCATAGCGGGGATTATGTACCTAAGCCTATTTGGATACATAAAACCGCTACGCGCAGAGTCGCCCTTACCGACTCCCCACACAACAGAAAGCCAATTGGCTACCTTGTATGTTTCACATTATGCAGAGATTGCTATCTTGGAAATGCACCGTATTGGTATGCCAGCAAGTGTGATACTCGCACAAGGAATGCTTGAATCTGCCTATGGCCAAAGCAAACTTGCCACTAAGGCAAATAATCATTTTGGTATAAAATGCCATAAAGGCTGGAATGGAGAAACTTATTATATTGAAAGCCGAGAGTACTACGATAACGAAGCCACACAGGAAAGAAGTTGCTTCAGATCTTACCTTTCTGCTAAAGAGTCATACAGAGATCACTCTGAATTCCTTCGTTCAAGAGAATTTTATACTTTTCTTTTTGAATCAAAAAATTTCGATTACAAATTTTGGGCCGATGGACTTCAAAAATCTGGTTATGCAACAGATCCCAATTACGGAAAAAAATTAATCAGTATCATCGAACAATACCAGCTGAACAAGTATGATCATAGTTTCTTGCAGACAAAATCTCAAACAAGTAAATTAACTAATGCTGAACCTGAGCTTTTTATTAAATTTCAGGAACAATTGAAATTCCTGGAAGAAACCCTTCGTCAGGCACAGCTTCATCAAGCTGAAACTTCAGAGCATTTTTCTCATTTCAAACAAGATCAAAATGCTTTGAAAGAAAACCAATCAGAATTGAAAAGAGATTTCAACAGTAAAATAGATGTTCTTACCCAAACCATAAACAAACAGCTGGAACTGATCAATCTTCTCAAGACTGAAATTCAAATTTTAAAAAAAGGTGAAGCGGAAATTAAAAATACAGACTTGATGCAAAACTACTTTCATGCAAATGGGGATAAGAAGAAACAGGCCGATATTTTCCCCAAAATGCATCAAAATGCAGCTGGTTATTTCTTCATCAACGCTAAGAAAGCAATTCAAATTTCAAACAATGAAACACTAAGTGAAATAGCTGTCAAGTTCAACCTTGACCTAAAATTACTACTTAGCTACAATGATTTAGAAGATTCACAAGCTATACTTCCTGAAGGTTGTTACCTATTTCTGGAAGAAAAAGCACAGCAAAACGATCTGATAAATCCATATATAGTATTAGAAAATGAAAGCATCTGGATGATTTCTCAAAAATTTGGAATCAAACTTTCCAAACTTTTACAGAAAAATTTATTGAAAAAAGGCGAAGAGCCTGCATCGGGAGAATTTATTTTTCTCCAGGAAAACGCAACTCAAAAACCTAAATTAAAAAATTAACTCACCTTTCATTCTAACTATTATGAAAAAGATAATAAACATTCAACATAGCATATTGTATATCTTCACCGCCTTTGTTTTTCAACACCACACTGTGGCCCAAACAGCTGTTGAGGATTTTTCTCAAAAGAAAATGACACCCACGGAATACTTTAATGCATACAAAGATATTGCCATCAGAGAAATGATTAAAACGGGTATACCCGCCAGTATAACTCTAGCTCAGGGTTACCATGAATCCGGTTGTGGCAATAGCAAGTTAGCTTATCAAGGGAATAATCATTTTGGCATAAAATGCCATAAGGATTGGCAGGGTCAGAGCATGGCTATGTGGGATGACGATCCAACAGAGTCTTGTTTCAGAGTGTATGAAAATGCAGAGGAATCTTATGTTGATCATTCAAAATTTCTAACAGAACGCAAAAGATATGCTTTTCTGTTTGATTATAACCGAGCAGATTATTTCCAATGGGCACATGGTCTGAAAAAAGCAGGTTACGCCACAGATCCTACCTATCCTGACAAATTAATTAACACGATAGAAAAACATAATTTACACGTATATGACCTGGCTCTGGAGCCCATTCAACCCGAACAGTTTCAAGCATCGAATTCCATTGAATCTTCTTCTTTTTTGAATACCGATAATAAAAATCATATTCAGAGAAAACAAAGCAGTTCTACACTTTTCAGCTCCTACAAGGAAGGAATAACACAAGTTAACACGCTACCCTGCGTGCAAGCAAAAAAAGGTGCTACTGCCCTGCAAATAGCTTCTGATTACAATATCCCTTACAAAAGCTTTTTGATTTACAATGACCTCTCAGACGGAGACCAACTCATGGAAAACCAATATTGTTTTTTACAACCAAAAAGAGCAAGATTCAAAGGAGAGCATCAGTTTCATCTTGTTAGCGAACAGGTAACTATGTATGAAATCTCTCAGCTCTACGGTATCAGTCTGGCAGCCCTTCTCTCTAAAAATATGATGAAGGAAGGACAGGAACCTCTTAATGGTGAATTAATTTCTCTGAATGAACAGGTAACTGTTTGTCCAAAACTGAGAGGAGGCACAGAGCATATAAGTTCTGCCGATTCAAAATCCGGAGAAGATGAAATTGTAACACAGATCAAGAAAGAAATGGTGGAAACTGATCCCAAAATAAATATCGATCAACCCCTTTATCCTGATAGTTATTACGAATCAGAAAATAAAGTTCAATCGGTAAAGAAAGAGGAAATTATACCAACCAAAATCATTGAAACCAATAAAATGTCCTCAGATCAGGAGTATGTACTACACCATGTAAAATCAGGAGATACACTATATTCTCTGGGTCGGAAATACGATACTCCATGGCATGAAATTAAATCATTCAATAAAATTCAATCAGATGCCCTTTATGAGGGTCAAGTGGTAAAGATACCTACTAAATAGGCCTTATCAGACGAAAGAAGGGGACTTGCCCAATCATTTATGCTCTTCTCTTAACAGGTCGGCTAGTGCATGTTCCAAAAGAGGGAATTGATAAATAAAGCCTACTTCTTTTAGTCTTTTTGGATAGATGCGTGCAGAGTCTAAGACAATCGAAGATCTCTCTCCCATCATCCATCTCAACAGCAAAGAAGGTACTGACATCAAGAGTGCCTTCTTTTTTTTTGCCTTGGTAAGTGCAACAATGAAATCTTTATTAGGGATAGGTTCAGGCGACACCGCATTAAAAACTCCTTCGCTCTTGGTTTCGATAATAAAAGCAAAAGCCCGTACCAGATCAGTCAAATGAATCCAAGAATAATATTGCTTCCCATCCCCAAAATAGGTTGCCATACCAAATCGATAGGGATATAACATTTGAGGTAAAGCCCCTCCCCTATTGGATAAAACAATGCCAATCCTAAGAATTGAAGTCCTGATTCCCAATATTTTGATCTGATCAACAGCCTGTTCCCATTGAATGCAGGTTTCCTGTAAAAACAAATTCGAATGAGAGGGAAGCTGTGCATCTTCATCATAAGACCTAAAATGAGTATCATTTCCATAAATACCAATTGCAGAGGCTGATATAAAAAGTGCTGGCCTTTCCTTCATTTGCGCCCAGGCAGAAGCTAGGAGATGTATACCTTCCACCCTACTGTCAATAATCTCTTTTTTTCTTTGCCTCGTCCAGGGTTGATCGGCAATACCCGCACCGGCTAAATGAATTACTACATCTATTTTTTGCGCAAACAACTCCGAATCAATATAAGATTTTTCAGGATCCCAAACAAAGGACAAAACCCCTCCCCTACTTATCTTTTTTCTTCCTAAAACAATGACATTCAGGTTATTATTTATAAAATAATCTAACAGTGCATCTCCAACCAAACCACTTGCCCCGGTAATAAGTACATTCATGTTTTTATTTTCAAAACAAGAAATCAAAGAGAAGGTTTATAAGATTTCTTCAAACAAAATCCCAGAACGAATTCGAAATACTCAGCGGTAATGCCATGTGCCTTCAACCTAAGACCCAGATAGGGTGACCAGGATGAGAATATGGGATCTTTAAAATAATATTTTATTCCAAATCTTAAAAAAGGAAATGCAATAGGAGGATTTACAAAATAATAGCCCGCCTGAGCAGATAAAGAAAGTAGTCCAAATAAATATTCATCTTCCACATAAAACATGATTCTTGTTGCTGACCACTGTGCTTGGCTTTCACTCAACCCAGCATGTTTTGCAAAAAAATAATCTGAAAAAAAATGTTCGTACCCAAAACCAATCTTTACAAGATTTAGCTTTCCTGTAAACATACCCATATCAAATTGAAAATTTGCCACAGGGTATTTAGGGCCTCTGTATGTTCTGCCAATTTCTTTCATACCTAAACCAAAAGAGATTCCATACCTCAACCCTTTTTGTCTTTGAATCTGAGCTACTTTTTCTAACACTATACTGTCGGTTCTTGGACTTTTCAACAAAAAACCAAGGTGAAAGGACATGACATTAATTCCAAGGTTGGGAAACTGGGAAGCTCCGTTTGAGTAATGCGTAAAACTAAAGCTCGGTTTTATTTCCAGATGAGGGCTGGCTTGTATCGCAAAGCCAAGGCGTATAGCAGTATTGTTATTTATGTTTGAGCCAATGATATTATTGAGAGGGTTTGACCAGGCATCATAGTAATTGGATAAATAGCTAATGCCCATAGCTAGTCTGCCAAACATCTCTACCGGACCTTTCTTAAAAAACCGACAACTTAAATAAGGCATAAGGCCTACCCCAAAGCCCAATCGTTCAGCTCCAAAATTTTGAAAAGATAAAACAACACCCATTTTAGGAAACCCAGAAGGCTTATGCCAATATTTATTTCCCGATAATCTGTATTCCCAGGCCAGATCCATACCCCAGGTGATTGGCAATGAATCAATGGGAAATATGATTTTAGGCGAATGTTTAAAAATTTTACCTATATGAATACCCAGTTCTAAACCATGCCCCTGCCATTTATGCTGACCGTGGAGTTGAGAAAAACTTAAAAACGATATCAAAAGGAATATGGAAAAAAATCTCATTTTTACATTATTGTTACAATAATAATCAATATTCATTTCTAATTTAAACTGATACAAAAAAAGTATAATGGAAAAAAAGTCACAAATTGATTTACAAAGGAAAAATATACAAGAATTCAAGGACAGTAAAAAAATTCCTATCGTGCTGGTTTTAGATGATCTTAGATCTGCCCTTAATGTTGGCTCAGCATTTAGAACAGCAGATGCCTTCCAATTGGAAAAAATAATCTTATGTGGCATCTCGGCGCAACCGCCTCACAGAGAAATTCTAAAAACAGCTTTAGGTGCTGAGCTGACAGTTGATTGGTCTTATTTTCAAAACACAATTGATGCTATTGAATATTTAAAATCAAATGGCCACCTCATTGCCTCCGTCGAACAGGTTAAAGGCAGCCTTAGCCTTGAAAAAACCAATTGGAATTTTGAGCCCCTGGCTCTCGTCTTTGGTAATGAAGTGAACGGTGTAAAAGAAGAAGTAATCAATGCATCGGATTTTTGTATTGAAATTCCCCAGATGGGCACTAAACATTCCCTCAATGTTTCGGTAAGCATAGGAATTTGTACATGGAATTTTGTTAGTAAAATGTTAACTTAACAAATTATTATAAAAAATTTAAATTCAATT
>CAZNNX010000077.1:0-14639 GCA_964574485.1 uncultured Saprospiraceae bacterium
CCTGGAATAAAATAAGTTTCAGGGAGTTGGTTAACGGTAAAATTGATACGATTCAAATTACTTGTCCATTCAGACCTGTTTATTGGGTTATTAATGAAGAAAATTCTCTCAATTTGGCTCAGCTGCATCATAGCCTTTCCATTACAAGCACCTTATCAAACTTTACCCTACCTTATGCAGATTTTGTTTTAAACACTAATGCAGTGCAGGCCAATCAACCATATAAGTTTATCGCAGAGCATTATTGGGTAGCACCTGATTCTATTGTGAATAACCCCTTTGGTGCACAAATTTCAAATTCTCACTACTGGAGAGTAGGGGGGAGTTTTGGAAGGAAATTACCTGGAACCATGAGATTCGAATACAATGCATTTAGCGCTCCCCGATTAGATGCAGATTTAGTTACAGTGAATGAAGATAGTCTGATACTATTATATAGACCCAATCCAGAAGTTGACTGGATCAAACATCCATACTATACAAAAATCACCCTCTTCAATTCTTTTGATGGAAATGGTTTTATTCGGGTCGATTCCTTGTTTGCTGGAGAATATGCATTTGCCAATGGAAGTCTCCCCATCATTACTTCACTGGATCAAATCCAAAAAGAAGATAATAGTTTAGAGATATCATTTTTCCCCAATCCGGTAAGGAATCAATTACATCTCCAGTTTTCTCAAAAACTTCAAACAGAACTTCGATATCAAATTTTTAATTTATCTGGTAGTCTGCTTTTATCTGGTTCTGTTCCTTCTGCTGAAGAAGTTGCTGAAATTAATTTGTCAAATTTCGAAAACGGGGTTTATCTTATACATCTTTCTGACGGTCAGGGAAATTTAATTGAAAATGAAATATTCACCTTTTTAAAATAAACTTCTATGTTTTACTATTTACTTTATTTTATGTTAATGACGGTTGTTGGTTATTTTGCCTGGAAACCTCTCAGATTAGCTGCAGAATATCGTTTTAGATCCAAATTCGGACATACGATTGAAGGCATAGGCTTTGCTGCTGTGATTTTATTTTCCATTTTAAATATTGCCAATTTTACAGGAATCGTACTTTTAGCTTTAGGAACAGCGATAGGTATTTCTCTTCATTCCAAGAAAAATAATGATAGATATTTAGATGAATAATCATAGAATCCAGGCATTGGATTTCTTTAGGGGCTTTGCACTCCTGGGAATTTTTATGGTTAACCTTCCTTTGATGGTACAACCATTTTCTTTAATATTTATTGAAGATCACACTTTTGTTGCCAGCGCTGATTTTTACACCAAAATAGGTATTCAACTTTTTTTTGAGGGAAAATTCTTCGTCATTTTTTCATTTCTTTTTGGAGCAGGATTTTACTTTTTTTTAGAAAATAAAAAAGAACTGGCTCAAACCTTTTATAGTAGAAGATTATTCTTCCTATTTGGAATTGGAGTTTTGCATATTAGTTTTTTATGGGTAGGGGATATTTTATTATTCTACTCCATCATGGGATTTCTACTTCTACTTTTTAAAAGAAAATCCAATACTTTTATTTTACGAAGTATCATTATTTCACTAGTCTTACCTGCCTTATTTTCATTTTCTTTGTATGGCATACTTGAAGTTTTAAAATCATTTCCCGATATAAAAAATGAAATGGAAAAATCTATGCTACTGGATTGGGAACAAAGTAAGGAAAGAGTTAGTTATTTATTTGAGGTTTATTCCCAAGGACCTTATTCCGAATCAATTCAAAGCAGATGGTCTGAATACCTTGATTTATTAATGGGAATTTTCTTTTTCTATCCTGTATCTTTTGCCATGTTTCTTTTGGGCTATTTGTCTGCCAGAAATTCTTTTTTCCAAAATATAGACAACTATTATCAAAAGTTCAAGCCTTATTTTTTTATCACACTTATTGTAGCCTTAAGCTTGAATATACTATATGTATTATCCTATTTCAAATCTTCACTACAAGATCTGAACTTGTATACAGCCATATCATCCTCTGTTCATGGTATAGCCGGAGTCAGCCTTGCTTCTTGCTATTTATTTATAATTTACAGGCTTTGTATGAGATATGAAAGAATTTTATTTTTCCTCTCACAAACAGGTCGGATGGCTCTCACTAATTATTTGGGTCAGAGTTTGATTATTTTTTGTCTGACTGCTCCCTGGGGATTGGGTCTTTATGGAAAGATAAATTACTTACATGGATTCTGGATTGTACTATCTATTTACGGGATACAGATTTTATTTAGCTCTTTTTGGCTTCAATTTTTTGAATATGGTCCTATGGAATGGATTTGGAGAATGTTTACAATGAACAGGTACATAAAATTAAAAAAATGAAAAAATTACACTTAATCATCGCACTTTTGATTTGTTTTCAAGTTTACGGTCAGGTACCATCTTCCTGTATTGCAGATCCTGTTTTAATTCAAAATTATGAAAGGGATTTTGCTAATATGGCTATTCGGAATATGTATTTTTTACAAAGTCCGGATACGCAAATGGTTCGTATTCCTTACTCCCAGCTACAAGCAATTGTAGAAGGAATGGCAGCGATCAGAAATTCATCCTATGCTGAAGTGGACACTATTTTTAATCAATATTGCGTTCATGACCGCAGTTCTTATCCCCAAGCCTATGAAAGTATATTAGTTTATGTTGACACGCAATTTCAGTGGACGCAAAACTGGCAGCAATTACAGGCAATTACGGGAATATCTGGAATCGATGCACATGTTCAAAACTATGGGCTAAGAATAAGTAATTTTTATAATTTTTCCTTTGGTAATTTGGCTGAAATTCAAATAGATTCCATTGTAAACATCTATGCACTTATGGATAGCTTAAAGCAAGTTTCAGGAGTTTTATCCGCTGAGGCAAATACTATTATTGGTGCAGCTGGAAAAATTAATTTTTATTTAGGTTCCGTTAATAACCTTTTTGAGTTTTATTTTGAATTTAATGATTGTTTCGACGGTTGTGATAATTATAGAAAATGGACTTTTACGGTTGATCCCAGCTGTAATGTTACTTATCTTGGCTACCAGGATTATGGATTTTTCCAAATAGAACCCTTGCCCAACCCAATTCTTTGCAATTTATTTACACCTGTCCCTAAAATCGATTCTTCGGAAATCAAAATTTATCCTAATCCATCCTCTGTTTTATTCATAGAGGCAAAAACGGGCACAAAACTAAATATTTACAATCATTTGGGACAGTTATTAAAAAATATCGAAACAGTATCAGAAATTACTGAAATCAAAATGGAAGATTTACCTACTGGATTGTATTTTATTTCTTCTGGCCAAAAAGTATTCTCATGGGTCAAAATCTAAGACAAATATCATATTTCTTTCTCCTTATATTATTTGCCTTGAGTTTGGAATCTTGCCATGTGGGTAGATTTTTTTATTGGAACTTTGCAGATGTTCAGGATTATAAAAAATTTAAGTCTGTCGATATAAAGACAGCTAATCAACCTTTCACTTTTTTAAAATCGGATTTAAACTATCCTACAGATAGTTTTCAATTTCAATTTCGAGGCAAAACATATGATTTTGATAGCTACCTGCGCAAAACTGGAACACTGGCATTTCTCGTAATACAAAATGATAAAATAGTCCTAGAAAAATACGCTCAACAATATAATGAGGCATCCGTCATACCTTCCTTTTCGATGTCTAAATCTATCGTCTCACTACTGCTAGGAAAAGCAATTGAAGAGGGCTTTATATCTTCTGTTGATGACAAGATTTATAAATATATTCCTGAATTGGATTCAACCCTATTTAAAACCCTTAGCATAGTCGATGTTTTAAATATGCGTTCAGGAATCAAATGTAATGAAAGTTATATCAATCCATTCGGAGATGTAGCAAAGCATTATTATGGATTAAATCTAAAGAAATATATCAAACAGCTTCAGGTAAAAGAAAAACCAAACACTAATTTTGAATATATAAGCATTAATACCCAATTATTAGGTTTAGCGATAGAAAACGCCGTTGGAAAAAAGTTGAATAAATATCTTGAAGAAAAATTTTGGATTCCGATGGGAATGGAATTTCCAGCTTCCTGGAGTATTGACTCTGATAAAAATAAAACAATTAAATCTTTTTGTTGCTTAAATGCAAGGGCCATAGATTTTGCCAAGTTTGGAAAACTTATGTTAGATCAGGGTCTGTGGAATGGGAATAGATTGATAGCAGAGGAATGGATACAACAAACAATTAGTCCAAACTGGGACAACGATTTTACCTATAACTTTCAATGGTGGCAAGGTTTTCAAATACAAAAAACGGATGAAAATGCCAGTCACATCACTATTGGAAAAACGATTTCAATCAAAGGAAAGCAATATAAAAGTGTTCCCAATGGTGATTTTTGGGCGGAAGGAATATTAGGTCAATTTATTTATATGGTTCCGAATAAAAACCTAATCTTTGTAAGAATGGGTAAAAGATATGGATCATTTTTACCCTGGCCTCGATTTTTTAAGAGAATGAGTGAGAGATTATAGGTTTATCTTCCGGGCATACTTCCCATATCTTGTAACATATAGCCTTCCGGTATTTCAAATTCTGTGTCAGAAACCGATTTTTTTTCCAGTTTAACGATTTCTAAGCTGAATTCTTCATTTTTCTTTCCTTTTCCAGACATTTTGATAACAGATCCCTTGGGAAGTTGAGCCTGTTCTATTTCATTCCCATTAGTTGCTTTCATAATATCAGCCAATGAAAAATCTAAATCTTTACTTATCCAACCTTTTAGAGAAGATTTATCTGTACATTCTGTTTCAAAACTTTCGCAGGAGAACCCCAATATTTCTTTTTTCTCTCCTGTAAGTTTTACATTACATTGAATATTAGATTGATTAATTGTGTTTGGGATTGACATTTTTATTGCCATTTTTTGCGCATGAACGAGGGAATAGATTACACCTTTTTCTTTTAACAACTGATCCATCTTCATACCATACATCTCCATCTGTAATTTTATCTTCCCATCTTTTGTAATAGCTTTCATTTCAAGCTCTTTACCCTGTGCATTCATTTTAAAAGTTATTATACCCTCAAATTTTTGAGCGAATAAATAATTGCATAACAATAGCAAAATTAAAAATTGTAATGTTTTCATAATCAATTGTTTAAATTGGCAAAATAAGAGTTTTACGATGATAGCTGTATGCACTGAAAAAACCTAATCTCGCGCCCGTAATATTTGAAATCGGATTGGCCGGTGCTGCAGATGATAAAACTGAAAAACTACTACCTACAAAACTATCAAAATAATTGTAAACTGGAAAGTCTATACTTTGAATTTCGTAAGTAATTGTATCGCCAGGACTATACTGCCCAGTGTTCGATCTTAAACGAAGCGTGTTGTATTGTCCATCGTAAAATTTATCATCAGAGATAGCAATTCTGGAAGACCGATTTTGATTTCTGATCTCTACAAACCTGTAAAAATTAGATTGACCCGGAGGATCCCTAAATTGCAGGATAGTTTCATATCTGATAGAATTACTATTTGATCCTGAACCTGGAAAACCTATGGAAGTATTAGGTACTCTGTTAATAATGAGTGAGTCGAGCAAAACAACTGGATGCAAATAGGAGTAGGAAAACATATATTTGCCTTCAGCCCAAATTTCTAATTTATACCCCATGCCTGCAACACCTTTCATTTTTGTGCCTTTGTAAACACCTATGGGAGATTCAATTAAAGTGTCTTTTATTCCTGCATCATTTGTCATAACAATAAAAGCATTAGAAATTTTGGGAAAGATGGAATCCTGTACTGCTACGGATTTGCTTAGTTTTACCCAACTAAAGGTTGAATCAGTTATTTTTGCTTCCACAACTATTTCAGCATCCGCATCAGTGAAAGACACATCTATGACTTCCTGACATGAGTAGGAGAGAATAGATATCAGAAAAACAAGTACTAAATATTTCATTAAAAAGTAAAATTATAAGTGATTGAGGGCACATAAGTAAATAAATACGTTTTAACTGCTTGAATTTGGGAAGGATTATTAGGATCTTCTTTAAATTCTATGGAAAAAGGATTTTTTTGACCATACAGATTATAAACAGATAAACTCAGACTACTTTCCCATCTTTTTTTCTTTTTAAAGTTGTAAGTTACGGCAAAATCCAGTCTGTGATAGTCTGGCATACGATGTCCGTTTCTGTCAGTGTAGTAAAAGTAGGTATCCCCATTTAATGAATACTTTCCACTTGGAAAAGTAACAGCATTACCTGTTCTATAAACAAAGGTTGAAGACAGGGTCCAACGTTTATTGATATCATAAATCAATACCAAGGCAATATCATGTGTGGCATCTTGCCTAGCCGGATACCAGTTTCCTTGATTAATAGATTGAATTTGACGTTCCGTTCTTGAGAAAGTATAAGATAGCCAACCTGTAAATTTGCCTGTTTTTTTTCTCAACAGAAACTCAATTCCGTATGCTCTTCCTATGCCACTTAATAATTCTCCTTCAATCAGTTCGTTTGAACGAATGTCAGCCCCATTTTTTAAGTCAATTTGATTTAACATTGACTTATAATACATTTCTAAATTAAGGCTAAACATATCTTTGTAAAAAGTCATATGATATCCCAAACTTATTTGGTCACCAATTTCCGGTTTTACATTTTTACTACTTGGCAACCAAATATCTGTTGGGCTGGAGGCAGTACTATTCGATATCAGATGTAAATTTTGAATATTTCTGGTGTAAGACAGTTTTACAGTATGTTGCGGATGAATCACAAAGGAAAGATTAATTCTTGGTTCTGGATTGATATAGCTGACTACAAAATTAGCTACCCCATAATGTGTTGTATCTTTGACAATCAAATTTTCATCATAGGAGAAAAAATCACCCGGTCCCAAAATGGAAAAGGATGAAATTCTAAGACCAGCTTCCAGATTGAAAAAAGAATTTAATTTCCATTTGCAGGAGGCGTATAATGCATTTTCCCAGGCATATTTTTTCTGGAGTTGCACAGGTTTAACAATGCTGTCTCCCGTAACATTGAGTTGACCCGGGATGATTTTATGGTAAATACTTTGCAAACCAAATTCAAATTCAAGATTGGGCTGAGGAAAATAATGAAAATCTTGCTTTAGCTGTATGTTTTCAATAACAGATTGCAAACTAAAGGAACTTCCTGTTCTTAGTACAGATGCTTGATAATCATAGTTGGAATAAATAAGAGAAGTATTCCCAAAACATTGGGAATTTACAATTTGGTTCCAACGCAAAGAGCCAGTAATATTTCCCCAATCAATGCCAAACCGATCCTGAAATTTAAATACATCTCTGCCAAGATAGGCAGATAGAAATATTTTGTGTTTGGGATGAACCATCCAATTGGCTTTCATATTGAGATCATAAAAGTAAAGTTGGTTGTTTCGTATGGTTGAATCTTTTGCCAATTTTAAAAATAAGTCAGCATAGGTTCTTCTTCCACTGATAAATATAGAAGCTTTATCTTTTTTGAGTGGCCCTTCAACATAAAATCTGGTAGCTATCAATCCAATTCCGCCTCCAAATCCCCATTTTTTATTATTTCCATCTTTCATTTGCACATCAATAACAGAGGATAATCTGCCTCCGTATGAAGCACCTGCTGTACCTTTATAAAGTGTGGCTTCCTTAACGGCATCACCATTGAATGTTGAGAAAAATCCCAGTAGGTGATAGGCATTATATACAATAGCTTCATCCAGAATAATAAGATTTTGGGAGTTATCTCCACCTCTTACATACAATCCTCCGCTTCCCTCACCTATAGACTTAACACCTGGCATCAGCTGCATGGTTTTTAAAACATCTTGTTCTCCTAAAAGGATAGGAATCTTTTTAATTTCTTTTATGTCAAAAACCTCTACGCCTAAAGAACCTGCATTTTGATACTCTAAAGATTTATTTTCCTGAACTAAAACTTCCTGTGTAAGAATAGACTCTGGTCTTAATTTAAAATTGCAAATGGAATCTTTACGCGTAACAAACAAAATCATTTGTTGTTGGTATCCAATAAATTGTAAAACGAGTTTCGTAGTGTCTGATTCTAAATATAAACTGAAAAAACCATAGTCATTGGTACTTGTACCTTTTTCAGGATTATTAGCATCGTAAATTAATGCACCATGTAGCACTTCACCATTTTCAGCATCGGTAATATAACCTGACACCTGATTTTTTTGAGCAAATGAATAGACTGTAACAAAGAGCAGTGGAAATAACAATCGTAACATTTGCTAAGTATTAAATCTTGTTTTTTTATATCTTGATCGGGTAAAAAACTGTAGGTAAAAATTGAGAATATCGTCGTAAGCGAAGGTGTGATTGGGTTTTAATTCTACATAATGAGAAGCACATCTCACAAGTACAATGGCATCTGGTGAAACTTCTACTATGTCTTTTTCATACAATAAAATGGGATTATTATTTATCAAAACTCTTTTGGAATTGAGTACAACTCTTCCTGATTTCACCTGAAGATAAAAACCTACCTGAGAGAAACCTATTTCACTCCAGAATATAAAAATGATAAGAATAAAATATCTGAACAATTTCACACGCGTTAGAATGCACAGTCATTGGTAAAATGCAAAGATATGAAAAATAAAGAAATATAGTAAAAATAGGCAAGCTGAAAAAGAAAAAGGCTCTTGTGAAAGAGCCTTTAAAATTATAATATCAACATTGCGTCTCCGTAAGAATAGAAACGATACTTTTCCTTTACTGCCTCTTCATAGGCCTGCATAATCAAATCATATCCACCAAAGGCACAAATCATGATAATCAAACTGGATTTGGGTAAATGAAAATTAGTAATCATTGAATTGGCTATCGAAAAATCATAAGGAGGGTAAATAAATTTATTTGTCCAGCCTTCTGATGCTTTTAGAAAATTATTGGCAGAAACAGCTGATTCCAAAGCACGCATAGAGGTGGTACCAACGGCACATCTTTTGGCATTTTTTTCAATAGATGCATTCACCAAACTGGCAGCTTCATCTGAAATTTGGAAATATTCGGTATCCATCCTATGTTTAGATAAATCCTCAACTTCAATGTTTCTAAAAGTACCTAAACCTACATGCAAAGTGAGTTCAGCAAACTCTACACCTTTTAGTTGCATTCTTTTAATTAATTCTCTACTAAGATGCAATCCTGCCGTAGGTGCAGCTACCGCACCAATTTCCTTGGCATAAACAGTCTGATATCTGTCCTTATCTACGATTTCACTATCTCTCTTGATATACTTTGGCAGAGGAGTATGACCTAAAATGGATAAACAATTTCTGAAATCATCGTCTGAACCATCAAATAAAAAACGAATAGTTCTGCCTCTGGAAGTTGTGTTGTCAACAACTTCAGCTACCAGTATTTCATTGTCTTGTTCGTCATGGAAATATAATTTATTGCCTACTCTAATTTTTCTTGCAGGATCTACCAGAACATCCCATAGTCTTTGCTGGCTGTTTAATTCTCTCAATAGAAACACTTCTATTTTTGCACCGGTTTTTTCTTTTTGACCATACATTCTTGCAGGAAAAACCTTGGTATTGTTGACAACGAACACATCTCCGTCATCAAAATAATTGATTGTATCCTTGAAAATTTTATGCTCTATAGTTCCCTTGGCTCTGTCTACAACCAAAAGTCTGGATTCATCTCTGTTTTCAGTGGGATACTGAGCAATGAGATCTTTTGGTAAATCGAAATTGAATTGTGATAGTTTCATAGTCGTTACGGCTCCTATTTTTTTTAATGTTTAACGATTCGCAAAAATAATATTATTCTAGTATAAAAAGATTTCTCAAGCGTTTTTCTCCTATTTTTATTAATAAATTTGAACTGCAAACTGCTTTATCTGTTTCCAATATATGATACGTTATTATCCATCAGATAGTTTATCAAATCTTGAGTTTGACAAAATTTTAGAACTTAGTTCATCTTATTGTATTGGTACTAGGGCAAAGGAACTTGTTTTACAAACTAAAATAGAGACAAGCGCACATCACATTGAAAAAAAACTGAGAGAAACAGATGAATGTAAAAAAATAATTGATCAAGGTCTTAATTTTCCCCTGCTGGCTTATGAAGATTGGGATAATTCCCTATCACTTTTATCTGTAGAAGGTTATGTCATGGGTCCTGATCATCTGAAGAAGTTGTCATTGACGCTCAGAGGAATTCTTTCCATCATAGATTTTTTTAAACCACAAACTGATTACGCTCTTAGATTTCCTACACTTTACTCTTATGCTAAAACAATTGATTTCCCAGCTGAACTGTATCAATTTTTACAAACCAAGGTAAATTCGGAAGGATTGGTAAGAACAGATGCCAGTCCTGAACTTTCAAAAATCATCAAATTACAAGATTCAAAAAAACAGGAAATTGACAAAAAATTTCGATCTATAGTACTGCATTATCAATCAAAGTCCATGTTGGCTGATCAGATGGAAACCTTTCGAAACGGTCGGAGCGTACTTACAGTTCTTGTAGAATATAAAAGACAAATCAAAGGAATTATTCATGATGAATCAGCATCTGGAAAAACTGTTTACCTAGAACCCGAGGAATTAATAGAGTTGAATAACGACCTTTTTGACCTCGAACAGGACTATGCCCGAGAGGTCTATAAAATTTTAAAACAAATCAGTGATTGGGCCAGGCCACATATTAAAACGATTGAAAAAAGTTATCAAATACTATTGGAATGGGATTGCATACGAGCCAGAACATTATTTAGCAGACAAATTCATGGCAATAAACCAATCCTAATTGAAAAACAAATTTGCAATTTAACCAAGGCTGTTCATCCCATTTTATTCTTGAAGAACCTAAAAAAAGGTCAAAAAACAGTCCCATTTTCAGTTCAACTGGACCATAATCACAGTATTTTAATTATCAGTGGCCCTAATGCAGGGGGGAAATCCATTTGCATGAAAGCTATTGGTCTGATTCAAATCATGGCCCAGGCCGGATTTCTTATACCTGCGGAAGAGGGCTCTACCCTGGGAATTGTTGATGGCATTTTTACAGATATTGGCGATCACCAATCTATTGAAGATGAGCTCAGTACTTATAGTTCGAGACTAAAGCATGCCAGCTATATGCTAACTCATTCCACGCAAAATTCCATGATTTTTATAGATGAATTAGGTAGTGGAACGGATCCCAAATTGGGCGCTCTTATAGCAGAAGGCATTTTAAGAGAGCTGTCTTACAAAAAATGCTTGGGTGTGATAACAACCCATTTTCCCAATATAAAAAATTACAGCTATGAGCAAAGAGGTTTTTTAAATGCACATATGACATTTCATGTGGAAAAGCTGATTCCAACTTATCAATTGGAAATAGGAAAACCTGGTAGTTCTTATACTTTTGAAATTGCCTCTCAATCTGGCCTTCCCCAACGCATTATTCAATATGCCCGAAGAAAACTAGGCGAAAAAGAAGAAAAAGTAGAAGACTTAATGGTTGACCTGCAAAAAGACAAACAAAGAATTTTGCAAAAAGAATTGATGATTGAAGAAAGGCAAAAAAGTTTAAATCAGTTGATTCACAACTATGATCAATCTCAAAAAGAGCTTGAAATTCAAAGAAAAAAACTCAAAGTTTTACAAAAAGAATTAGAATTCAAGGAACAATCACAAGGAGAAAGAGAAATTCAACAATTTATTAAGGAACTGAGAAAAGACATTGATAAGGAAAAAACTTTGCAAAAAGCACAGGAAGAACTCAACAGATTAAAAGAAGCCAAAGAAATTTCAAGCAAAACCATTGAAGAGAAAAAAGAAGAGATTTTTTTAAAATATGAAACAGTTGAAATGGGTCCCATCGAAGTTGGATCTTTGGTAAAACTTAAAAATGGTGGATTAATTGGAGAAGTTCTGGAAATTCAGAAAAATGAAGTGGAAGTTCAATTGGAGCATATTAAAATTAAAGTCAAATTGAGGGATTTACAAAAAGTTTCCTCACAGATTGAGATCAATCAAAATCATAAAATCAAGGCTGAATTGTTGGGAAAGAAATCATATTTCGAGCCTAAAATTGATATCCGTGGCCTGAGATATGAAGATGCTCTCATTGAACTGGAGCAATTCCTTGATGAAGCTCTTTTAACGAATAGCGTTGAGCTAAGAATCATTCATGGAAGAGGAACTGGTGCTCTAAAAAAAGCAGTTTACAGAAAATTAAAAGAATACCCAGGAATTAAAGAAATTAAATATGCCGAAGCCAATCAAGGGGGTGATGGACAGACTATAGTTGTTTTTGAATAAAAAAAAAGGGGCTTGATAGCCCCTTTATCTTTTTAAAACTGATTTCTTTTAATTTGTTTTCACTTCAGCTCCTATCACGTTCGCTTTGATGGTTAAACGAGTTTCAGCAGGATCTGTATTGGCTGTAAGGGTAACAAATTTAGTTTCCTGACCTTTTTTGCCTTTGGAATTAAATTTAACTTTGATTTCTGCACTGGCACCTGGAGCTACTGGCTCTTTCGGATAATCAGGAACAGTACAGCCACAAGAACCTTGTGCATTGGAAATAATCAAAGGTTTATCACCTGTATTTTTAAATTTAAAGGTTGTCATAACTTCATTTCCCTCTTTAACGTTACCGAAGTTATGTTCCATTTTTTCAAAATTAATTTTGGTTGTACTTCCTGCAGGTGCTGTAGCTGTTTGCGGATTGGTTGCATTGGTAGGTTGTACAGTTGCATTGGGATCTGCTGCTGAGGTAGTGTTAGGAGCAACGCTGGGATTGTTTTGATCGTTCAATTGTTCTTTGGTTTCAGAAACATCCGGTGTGGAGCTTCCAGCACAAGAACTTAGAAATAATGCCCCACTAAATAAGGCAGCTGAAGATAGTAAAACAAGTTTTTTCATTTTTCTTAGATTTAAATAAATTAACTAACTTTCTTGTTAACAACACAAATATAAAACGGTTGCGTCATAGAAAGTATATATTAACAATATTTTAAAACATTTTTATACATTAAACATAAATTCCATCAGGTCACCATCCTGAACCAAATATTCTTTTCCTTCCTGTCTCATGACTCCATTTTCCTGTGCACCTTTCCATCCCTTACATCTAACAAAATCTTGAAAAGACACTGTTCTTGCCTTAATAAAGCCTCTTTCAAAATCTGAGTGAATTACACCAGCGGCTCCAGGAGCCTTGGTTCCTATTTTAATGGTCCATGCCCTGACTTCCTTTTCACCAGCAGTAAAATAGGTAATCAATTCCAAAATGTTATAGCATGCGCGAATCACCTTGTGTACTCCGGGTTCGTGCAGACCCATGGAGAGTAAAAACTCTTTTCTTTCTTCTTCTTCCTCCAATTCAGCAATTTCAGCTTCAATAGCAGCTGAAATAAAAATAATTTGAGCATTTTCACTTTTTACTGCCTCAATAAAAGATGCCGTATGTGCATTTCCAGTATTAACAGAGGCTTCATCAACATTACATACATAAATTACTGGTTTGCCCGTAAGTAATTGTAGTTCCTTAAAAAATTTATGATCTTCTTCATTTTCAAGGGCGTCAAAGCTACGTGCAGGTTTTTCAGCCTCCAGATGAGCTAATAATTGTTCACATAGTGATAATTGTCTCAAAACTTCCTTATCCTGACCTTTGGCTAATTTTTTTAATCTATCGATGCGTTTCTCCAAGGTTTCCATGTCTTTAAAGGCCAATTCCATATCGATAATTTCCTTATCTCTTACCGGATGTACTGATCCGTCCACATGAACAACATTGGGATCTTCAAAGCAACGAACGACATGAACAATCGCATTTACCTCCCTGATATTGGCTAAAAATTGATTACCCAAACCTTCACCCTTACTGGCTCCTTTGATTAATCCGGCTATGTCTACAATTTCAACATTTGTAGGCACAATGTTTTGAGGTTGAATCAATTCTGCCAAAGCATCCAATCGGGCATCAGGAACAGTTATTATTCCAACATTGGGATCCTTGGTAGCAAACGGATAATTGGCCGCCAAAGCTCCTGCTTGTGTCAAAGCATTAAATAAGGTTGATTTTCCTACGTTGGGTAATCCCACGATTCCACACTGCAATGCCATAAAAAATGTATTAGGTCTATTGAATGAATAAAGTTATTTTCACCGCAAAAATAATATATTTTAATGAATCTCTCATGGAAAACGATTTATTGCAAAAGATAAATAATCCGGCACTCATAAAAAGAGCAGAACGTATCTTAAAAGAATTTGCAATTGAAATCATTTGGGATGGTCAACTCCTTAGTGGATCCCTAAGCAAAGCGGGGCAACTTCCCTTTGTCTGTCAGGTTTCTATTCCTTTTGAAACAATTTCCTGTTCTTGCTCACAGAAAATATGTGAACATCAAATTGCCCTATATCTCAAGTGGTGTCAAAATAACAACATAAAAGAATTTAGCTCCAATGAGATTAGTCCAAAAGAAATTGTTCAGAGAAAAAATAGATGGCAAACCATCTGGGATGAGGCAGAAATAGCCATTACTGATCTTGAATTATGGCTGGGAGACATCCTCAAACATGGTATCATTGCATTTCAATTAGAAGATGAAATTACATGGAAACAAATCTCAATTCTTCTTGCC
>CAZNNX010000078.1:0-14326 GCA_964574485.1 uncultured Saprospiraceae bacterium
TTTAATACTTCTAAATTAGTTAGATGGATACAATCTTCAGATATGTTATTTATATCGGAGGCATCAAGATCCAACTCAACCAGGCTTTTTAGTTGATACAATGAAATAGGCAACTCTTCGGCTCGGTACATATAGAGCCGTACATTTGTTAGGGATTGAAATCCAATAAAATAATCGCTTCGAATTTTAAGTGATATGGCGTTAACTTTTAGAATGCGTAAAGAATTAAGTAATTTAATTTCTTCTGGAAGGTCTTGAATAGAGGCCCTGACATCTAATTGCTCCAAGCTTTTGAGTTGGCTGAGCCCCTCGGGTAATCGGGTCATTAGAAAATATGGCTGTGTGGGAATTGACAAGGTGATTAGATTTTTTTTCTGGTAGACGAGATGAAAAATTTCCAGAAAATCTGTTCGATCTGGGAGGCAAAGATGTTTCTCATCTGTATGATACACCCAATAAGAAAATGCCTTGTCAAAAAGTGATTGTTGTTCCTGTCTGCTACATAATTTAAAGGCTTCATTGAAAAAATGAATTTCTTTGGTAAACTCAAAACGGTAGCTTAGGTATGACAAAGAATGAAACCATTCAATTGTTTGTAAACTATCAATATTCATTTGAAGAAGCAGGTCCAGCGTCCTGGATTTTTTCTTTAAGTGTGAGGGAAGCAGGGGTTGAATCATTTCAAAAATTTCTTGATGAAAGATCTTTGCCTGTTCATTTTGCAAGCTTGCCCATAAAATTTCAAAGAATAATAAGGGGTGGCTACTTGCTTTTATCAAGTTAATTGCCAGCGAAATAGAGTGATTTTGATTTTCGAGAATGAGATTTGTGAGTTTTGTAATATTTGGCTGCCTAGCTAAGGATTTGATCTGTTTGAACAGATGATCCACTGTACATACAGCTATATTTTTTTCTATTATGGATAACCATAATTGGGATTCTTCCAGATTGAGTTTGTTTCCCACTACGATCAAGTCTGCCTCTGCAAGATTTTTTTTTGACTTAATTTTTACAAGTTTACATATTTTTTTAATCTTATTTTTTTGAAGCTCAGTGTGACCTATCAGAAAAATTGATTTTGGAATTTCAGAAATCTCTAGCTCCCGGCTCAATGCTTGATAGGCTTGTAAAGCAAGGCTTTTATCTTTCTCAAGAAGTTGGTAAAAGAGCAATCGTAAGCCATTGTTTAGCGATAGTTTCATTTGTAATTACTGATTCAAAAGAAATTAAGTTGTCAAAATTAGCTATATTTGGGAAAGCAAAAGAAATTTAAATCCAGATGTTGTCATTCCTTTTATTAATAATCGGATTTTTTATTTGTGATCAGGTACAATCTCAGGATTTATCTTGTAAGTTTTTAGTTAATACCGTAGACGAATATACTGGTAAGATACATCAGGAGACTGAGAATGTCTATTTTTTTTCGTTTTCCCCCAAGGCGCAGAAGCGTAACAATCTCGATGAGGATTTTTTGAAGGTGGAAGGTCAGGTTATCAGAAAAGATGATGATTTGTCTTTGTTGCTTACCTTTGTATTCAGAACCAAAGATGCAGAGGATGGCTATGGGAGTATTGCTGCAGGAACAGCGCTTCAACTCTATGATTTGAAATCAAAAAAGATAGAGTTAAAAACCGAAAAGGGAGCTCAGATTGTCAAAACCAATCAGGCGGTTATGTACAAATGTAATTTTACCATTTCCAATAAAGATATAAAAGCACTTAAAACCTTTGAGATTGATGCTATATCGCTTAATTTTACAAAAGGATATCAACGTTTTGATGTTTTTTATTTGGATTTTTTATCAGATCATTTAAATTGTATTTTTCCATAATATGCCATTTCAAGCTACAGGAATCGAAGGTCTTTGGGTTTTTGAACCACAAATATTCAAGGATGAAAGGGGTTATTTTTACGAGAGTTTTAACGAAAAGGTATTCTCAGAAATTGGGATTAATCGACCTTTCGTTCAGGACAACCAGGCCAGATCTACCTATGGAGTTTTGAGAGGCTTACATTTTCAAAAAGGTGAGTCGGCTCAGGCTAAGTTAGTCAGGGTTTTTGAAGGTGCAGTTTTAGATGTCGTAGTTGATATACGTGAGAATTCACCTAGCTTTGGAAAGTCATTTGCCATTGAGTTGAGTGCAGAAAACAAGAAACAGTTGTATGTTCCCAGGGGATTTGCGCATGGCTATGTTGTGTTGACCCCGACGGCTGAATTTTTTTATAAATGTGATAACTATTACAATAAATCTGCAGAGGGTGGAGTTATATACAATGATCCACAATTACAGATTGATTGGAAAATAGATTCAAAGCATATTATTTTATCCGAAAAAGATCAAATTCTTCCTTTACTTTCACAAATCACTCCTGAAACATGCGTATTCTCGTAACAGGTTCTAAGGGGCAATTAGGTTCCGAATTACAATATTTGGCAAATAGCAAGGCTGATTCGCATTGGCATTTCACCTTTGTTGATTTAGATCTTCTTGACATAACCCAAATGAGCCAGGTTTCCGAGATGTTTGCAAAAAAAAAGTTTGACGTTTGTATTAACTGCGCTGCATATACTGCTGTAGATAAAGCAGAATCTGATGTTGAAAAAGCGATTCAGGTAAATGTGTATGCTGTGGAAAATTTGGCGATCAAATGCAATGAGTATAAGGTAAAGTTTTTACATATTTCTACTGATTATGTCTATCATAGCTTACATAATCTACCTTATAAAGAATCAGACGATACCGATCCCAAGTCGGTGTATGGTCTTTCTAAATTGAGGGGAGAGCAGAAAGCCTTTGCTTATTGTCAGCAAGTGATTGTGGTAAGAACTTCGTGGGTGTATTCCAGCTTTGGGCATAATTTTATTAAAACCATGCTCAGATTGGCAGATGAGAAAAGTAGTTTGGGGGTGGTGTTTGATCAAATTGGATCACCAACTTATGCCAGAGATTTAGCTGCAGCTTTATTGCAAATTGTAAAATTCGGAGAGGCCAATCCCGATTTTCAATGGAATGATGTTTATCATTACAGCAATGAGGGTGTTTGCAGTTGGTACGATTTAGCAGCATATTGTTTTGATTATACAAATAAAACGATTCAATTAAGTCCTTTGGAAACATCCGAATATCCTACAGCGGCGGAAAGACCAGCATACAGTGTGCTCAATAAAAATAAGATAAAAAAAACCTTTGGTATCCATATACCTCATTGGACTGAAAGTTTGAAAGCATGTTTAGATCTTTTAATTCATAAAGACGGGAGAAGCCATTAATGACAAAATATAAATTAAAAGACTTAAAGACTTACAATTCTACGGAATGGTTGGCTGAGAATAAGAAAAAATACAGACAGGTTTTTGATAGATATGAGTCTGCATATATATATGCTGAACTATCACTATACAATAAGGAATTTGATCGAGGAGAATGGTCCGCTCGTATCGAACTAAAATGCTACTACCAAAAAAAAACGATAAAAGAAATTTGTCATTTAAGTTTCGAGAGAAAAATAAGTCCCCTAGATCCTATTGCCTATATTCGGGAAGGTTGGGGAAATAAGAGAAACGGTAGTTATTGGAGAAAAGGAACTTACTATTGGGAAGCC
This sequence comes from uncultured Saprospiraceae bacterium, assembly GCA_964574485.1. GTDB lineage: Bacteria > Bacteroidota > Bacteroidia > Chitinophagales > Saprospiraceae > Saprospira. Next base: position 3,604 of record CAZNNX010000078.1, read on the forward strand.
TGGATTGATGGTATTTTGGTGGCGACTAAATATTTTTATGTAGAAGAATCTAAACAAAGAGTATTCCATACGGATAATTATCTGAGATTGCTTTCAGTTAAATTATACGAAGCTTCATTTGATAATGTAGATCTGCATGAACGAGTTTATTTAAAAGTTTTTGAATCTGAGTCTACACGCTACATATTCTCGGAGATAAATTTTGAAAATAAAAATTTTGAGCAACCCTGGTATTGTGAAATGACAGTTAGATATTTCAACGAATCCAAACAGTTGAAAGGTCAGGCTAGTGTATTACAATGGGTTCATCCTTTGGATGGGGATCAGAGTCTTACTTTGTCTGTAGGGTCTAATTTACAGGGGACATGGACAGAAGGCACTTATTATGCTGAAATTTTGTTTATGGATCAACTGTTGGCAACAGTTCCCTTTGAGGTGTCCGTCTTTTTTGATGAGGGATTGCCTCCCTTAATCATACCACATGCTTTCCGCCCGGAAATTTCTGACCAAGCTGAATCTCAAAGGGAAGGTTTTCAGGATGTCATGCAGCAATTAGAGGAGTTGACAGGGTTGGAGCCTATTAAACAAAAAGTTAGAGATCATGCCAACTATCTTAAATTTATACATTTAAGAAAACAAAAAGGCTATATAGAAGATGAGGAGGTGAATGTTCATTCTGTTTTTGTGGGCAATCCGGGTACTGGAAAAACTACCGTGGCAAGAATGATGGGTAAGCTCTACAGAAGTATGGGTTTGCTTTCCAAAGGGCATGTTCATGAGGTTGATAGGAGTGATTTGGTAGGTGAATTTATCGGACAAACAGCTCCCAAGGTAAAAGATGCCATTGAAGCGGCAAGGGGAGGGGTGCTATTTATAGATGAGGCCTATGCCTTGGCTCGTTCCAATGATGACAGTAAAGATTTTGGTCGCGAGGTGATAGAAATTCTAATCAAAGAAATGTCAAATGGCGTAGGTGATTTGGCAGTTATTGTTGCGGGCTATCCTAAAGAAATGCAACATTTTTTAAAGTCAAATCCTGGACTCAAGTCTCGATTTAAAATGAATTTTGATTTTCCAGATTATCTGCCCGAGGAGTTGATGTATATTGCTGAATTAGCCTGTAAGAAAAAATCAGTTGTATTAAGTACAGAGGCAAAAGCAATTTTAGAGGAGCTTGTCGTTCAAGCTTATCGTAACAGAGATAAGTCTTTCGGCAATGCAAGATTCGTATTTGATTTAATCCAAGAAGCAAAAGTAAATTTAGGTCTTAGAATCATGCAACTTGACGATCCTGAATTTATTGAGAAAGAGCAACTTTCAATTTTAGAGGAAGCCGATTTGCGCAGAATTTCCTTAGAGAAAAAGGTAAAACTTCCTAATTTGCCCATAGATGAAAAAATGCTTCGGGAAGCTATGGCTGAGTTGAATGCTTTGATAGGGATGGAACAGGTGAAGGCAGATATCCAGGAAACAGTTCGACTGGTTCGTTTTTACAGGGAAACTGGTAGAAATGTTTTGAATAAATTTTACTTGCATTCCGTTTTATTGGGAAATCCAGGAACTGGAAAAACAACTGTTGCTCGCATATTAACAAAGATATACAAAGCTCTGGGCGTACTGGAAAGAGGGCAGATGATTGAAACAGACAGACAAGGTCTTGTAGCCGGATATGTCGGTCAAACTGCTATTAAAACAGCAGAAAAAATTGATGAATCAATTGGTGGCGTACTTTTTATAGATGAAGCTTACGCACTTACATCACAAAGTAGTGGAAATTTAAATACTGGAGGAGATTTTGGAAACGAGTCGATACAGACACTTCTGAAGAGAATGGAAGACCAAAGGGGGCAGTTTTTTGTTTTTGTTGCGGGATATCCTGATTTAATGGAGGCATTTTTGAAAGCAAACCCAGGATTGAAATCAAGATTTGATAAATTTTTAAAGTTTGAAGATTACAGTCCCTCACAGCTATTCGAAATAGGTGTAGCCATGTTGAATCAGGAAGGATTGACTTTGGAAAAAGAGGCAGCAACACATTTATCCAACTACTTTCATTTTATACATGAGTATCGTGATAAGTATTTTGGGAATGCGAGAACAGTTCGAAATACGATAAGTGAAATTATCAAAAAGCAAAATTTGAGGTTATCTGTTCAACGTAAAAAAAGTTCAGCCCTGGTATTGAAGACTATCGTATTGGAGGATTTATCTGCTTTGCAACTTTCGAATGATCAGGATGTTTTTGATAAAAAAATGATAGGATTTAGGTCTAAATCTGATAAAAAATAAACTATGACTTCTTTTCTCACCACTTTTGCAGTCACCTTTGTGTTTTTATTTATTGCCTTTCTTATGCTTAATATAAGGCAAATATTCCGGGGAGAACCTTTTAGAGGCACCTGTGCACAAAACAATCCAATGTTAAAAAATAAAATAGGGGAATGTCAGGTTTGTGGTAAAAAAGCAGATGAAGAATGTAAAATGCCAGAGGTGCATTAGAATTCAACGAGGCATTTCTACTAAGTTAATTTTATTGCCCTCTATCTTGAAAACCTGGGAGCCAACTTTGAAGAGATCTCCATTTTTGTGTTGATGCAGATTGTTATAGGTAGTTTCAATCGTGTAGATGTTTCCACCTGTACGTCTGGCAAGATAAATATAATCTAAATTGATATCTCCGGATTTTTCCACTCCGCAGAGAATTATATCAACTGGTTTTGATAAAGAGGTAACTTCAGTGATGAGGGGTATATCCCTGATTTTTGAATAATTATCGGCTATCAACAAAATTCCTTTTGCTTCAGGAGCTTTTTTTGCAGCATATAACACAGCCTCTAAATCATTTTCAGCTTTTTTTCCTCCATTTCCACCCAGCATACAATCAAATGCTTTTTTTTCAATTTCAGAATAAAGATTGCTATTTACATAGTAAAGGCCTCCAGTTCTCCCAATAAGACCGTCGGGTGATTTGTCTCCATCGTTAAAGAAAATAATTTTTTTAGGGCTTTCCGTCGCTTTATTTTTGAAGTACATCAATGTTTGGGCAATATAGGGGTACATACTTGCAGTTAGATCCTGGGCTATGACATAATTTTTCCATCTCTCTTCGTTTTTAGGGAAATGAGTTAGAATGACAGAGTCTGCACTGACCCTGGCGACTGATGCTTTGGCACTTTCTATATAAGAAATTGAATCTTTGGTAGGAATTTCTTTTTCAATGTAGCTTACTTTTTTTACTCTTTTGGTAACATATTGCTTGGGTCGATTCATAGGACCTGCCTTGTCAAAAAGTTTACCTTCTTTCCTTTTTTCAGGTATATGATGTACATATTTGCCGGTCCATTGTTTGATGGTTTCCCATTTTTCCACTTTTTCTTTAACAAGGGTCATTTTAACTTTTTTATCAGCATAGCCCACCAGCTTTTTTACTTTTTCAATTTCCTCGTTGGTAGTTAGTATTTTAGAGTCGACATCGTCGATTCGTCTATCCATTACTGTGGTGATAATGGTTCCATCTGAGGTTGTAACACGATAGGGCTTAATGTAGATCACGAATCCATGAAAGTAGTTTTTTGCAATTTCATATTCCAGGGAACCATCTTGTACAATGAGTTTCCATTCAATGAGGTTACTTTTGAAAGCAGCAGGAAAATAAGATCTGAGCATTTCATATCTTTCCCTGTTTAATTTTATCTGATCAAAATTTTTCCCTTTCAGGAGTGTATACACCAATTCAATTCTTTCAACAATGGTATCAGACAATCTGTCGAGTAAGGCAATATCATCTTCATCAAATTGAAATTGAGCAAATTTCATTGGAAAATAATGGATGTAGTCACTGATGATAGTGTCTCTGAATTGCGATAGGGTGATGGGATTTTGCTTTGCTAAAAATTCAGGACTTACCACCAAACTATCGCCTTGAGCAAAAGAAGTGTAACTTAAGAGGAGTAAGAAAAAAAAATGAAAACGGAAGAACATAGAATATATCTTTAGTTTCTTTTCAAAAATAACTATTTTTCACCTCATTCTTTATAATTTCAAACAAACTCTATTATGCAACCTTTATTTATCAATGATGCAGTCGTTTTTGGTTTACTCATGGCCATATTGGGATTGGTTTTTTATACAGAACATTTGCCTTCTAAATTTTGGAAAGGATTTTATACTATAGTCCCCTCCCTGTTACTATGTTATTTTCTACCTGCTTTGTTGCACTACCCATTGGGTTGGATAGCATCTGAGTATTTTTTAGAAGATCCCTTAAAACAATTATTGGAGCAACGCAATATTGCTGTACCTGCAGACCTTGCAAATATGAGTTTTGAATCTATAAAACTTTGGCTTGAGCAAAAAGGTATTTTGGCATCAGATTACAAGACCTGTATTGGTAAATCGCAGCTTTATGCCATGGCGTCCAAGTATCTATTACCAGCTTGTTTGGTGTTACTCTGCATCAGCGTTGATTTTAAAGGCTTGTTGAGATTGGGCCCCAAAGCTTTGATTATGTTTTTTGCTGGTACCTTCGGCGTGATAATTGGTGGACCGATTGCCTTGTTAACAGTAACCTATGTGTTCCCGAATTTGATACAAGCCTCCAGTGATGATTTGTGGAGAGGATTGTCGACAATAGCTGGAAGTTGGATCGGTGGAGGACCAAATCAGGCTGCTATGAAAGAAATCAATCAGGTGGGGGATAATATTTTTGCTGCTATGTTGGTTGTTGATGTTATAGTGGCAAATATCTGGATGGGAGTTTTATTGTATGGTGCTGGTCGGGCTAAGCAAATAGATAAATGGGTAGGGGCTGATAATAGTTCAATAGAAAAATTACAAAATGAAGTGGCTCAGTTTCGAGATAAGGTTAAAAAAATGCCAAGTAGTTATACCATGATAACGATGGGTGCTTTAATTTTTGCTGTGGTAGGAGTTTCACATGCTTTGACAGATTTCGTTGTTCCCAGTTTAAAACCCTACGAGCCCAGTTTGATACAATATGGATTAAGTACTTTGAATTCTGAATTTTTCTGGTTGATTTGCATCGCAACAATTTTGGGTATTTTCTTGTCATTTACACCAGCCAAACAATTGGAGGGAGTAGGTGCTTCCAGTTGGGGTTCTGTGTTTATTTACATATTAGTAGCAACCATCGGGATGAAAATGAATCTCGGTGAAGTATGGAAAAATATGGGTCTTTTTGCTGTAGGTATTATATGGATGAGTGTTCATGCATTAGTTCTGATAGTTGTAGCATATATTATAAAAGCCCCATTTTTCTTTTTGGCAGTGGGGAGTCAGGCAAATATTGGTGGGGCAGCCTCAGCACCCATTGTAGCATCTGCATTCAATCCTGCCTTAGCACCAGTGGGAGTTTTATTGGCAGTATTAGGATACGCAGTTGGAACCTATGGCGCCATTATTTCAGGTTATATTATGCAGTGGATCGTGCAATAAAAAAAGGGCAACTGTAAAGTTGCCCCTAGGTTAATGCAAAGGAATAAATTAATCATTAAAGCAATACTTCCCTTTTTGAATTAAGGTAGCGGCTATTTGTCTTCTAAGCTTTTTTGTATTGATAGCTTCATTTTTGGTAAATCTTTTAATTGCCATCATCAACATACGTAGATTGTCACCTTCCGCCCATGCTGAAACTGTATTTTTTGCATAAACAGCTACTCTATCCATAGCATCATTCAAATAGACCTGTGTCATGGCAACTCTATCTGCAAGGTAATTAGCATCATGGTTTTCGGAAAGTTTTTGTACCCTAAGAATAGCCGATTCACAAAGGTAAATTTCAGACATAATATCAGAGAGGTACAATAAAATTTCCTGTTCCTTTTCCAGTTCCATCATTAAATTTTGTACGGTCATTCCGGCAACTGCCAAGAAGCATTTTTTCATATTCTGAACAAGTTCCATCTCTTCAGCCAATAATCCTTGTGGCTTTGCACTAAGATTAGGCATGGATGTCATTTCTTTTTGTATAGCTAATGCAGGAGTCATTAGATCAATTTTTCCTTTCATTGCCCTCTTGAGTAACATATCAACGGAAAGCATTCGATTGATTTCATTGGTGCCTTCAAAAATTCGATTAATTCTAGAGTCTCTGTATGCTCCAGCCATAGGCGCCTCTTCAGAATAACCCATTCCCCCATAGATCTGCACCCCTTCATCTGTTACAAAATGTAGGCATTCTGAGCCTCTTACCTTAAGAATGGCACATTCAATAGCATATTCCTCGGCAGCTCCCAGCAAGGCTTCGCTCAATGATTTTCCCTCTGCCATCAATCTCTTTTCTTCCAGATCAATGGATTTGCCAGCCCTATGTAATGCAGATTCGGTGACCCAGGTTCTTATGGCTTGTTCTGCTAGCTTTTGCTGTATGGCACCAAAACTACTGATGGATACCTGGAATTGCTTTCTTTCGTTTGCATATTGAACGGCATGGTCAATGACGAATTTACATCCGCCCAAAACACCTGCTGCAAGTTTGATTCTACCAATATTCAGGATATTGAAAGCAATTTTATGCCCCTTCCCAATTTCTCCTAATACATTTCCTACAGGCACCTCTACATTTTCAAAAAATACCTGACGGGTCGAAGAACCCTTGATACCCATTTTTGCTTCTTCAGCACCTAAATTAACACCTTTCCAGGCTCTCTCAACAATGAAACCTGTAAATTTATCACCACCCTCTTGAGCGAAAACAACAAAGACATCGGCAAATCCCGCATTGGTGATCCACATTTTCTGACCATTAAGTATATAATGTGTGCCCGCTTCATTTAAAATTGCTTTGGTTTTTGCAGCGAGGGCATCAGATCCGGATCCAGGTTCTGTGAGGCAATAGGCTGCGAATTTATCGCCGGCAATTAATGAAGGTAAATATTTCATTTTCTGATCTTCTGTACCGAAATACAAGATGGGTAACATTCCAATGCCAATGTGTGCTCCATAGGATAATGAAAAAGACCTGGTTTTTGCAAAGTACTCTGTGATGGCAAGGTTGGTTACAAAACTCTGCATAAAACCTCCATATGTTTCAGGAAAGGAAGTACCTAAAATTCCAAGTTCTCCTGCTTTTTTTAACAAACTGACAGTGAGAGGGATGTCTAACTTTTCAATTTGAGCAGCATTGGGCATTACTTCTTTATCGATAAAATCATTAACCATGTTTAAAACCATGATTTGATCATCGGTTAATTCGGATGCAGTGAAAATGGCATGGGGTGAAGATGATTGTACTAAAAAGGCAGCACCAGCTTGTAATTCGTTTAAATGATTGGTTTCCATTATGTTTTATTTTGTAAGAATATTTTAATTGTAAATCTATATAAAATTGAAGTTTTTTTGATAAAATATCGTAAAAATGAATACTCAATTTTAACTATAAACTATTTGTTTTCACTTAGTTTTGAAGTCAGGGAAGTATTTATTTTGTAAGGAATAAACTATAGCAGAAAGCACTCAGTGAATGTCAAATAATTTAACTTTACATTTCTTAGTTTTATAAAGCATGTTCAGTACATATGAAAATCAATTTGTTGTTTTTTTTACTCTTGATTTCTCACTTTATTTTGGGTCAATCCCATTATGCAAGTCAACAATTTGGAGCTAGATCCAGCTTCCTGGGTGGGGCTGTCATTGCCTCCGTTGAGGATAACTCTGCTTTATTTTACAATCCGGCAGCTATTGGATTTTTGACTCAAAGTACCTTGACTATCAATGCAAATATGTATCAGTTGGATTATATCAATCTGAGCAACGGGGCAGGTAATGGTATTGATTTAAATTCCATACGTCCCATTATTTACCCGCAATTGGTTTCAGGGATAATTTCTTTTGATAAAAAACCAAGGTTAAAAATGTGTTATGGATTACTCACCAGGTTCAGAACAGATATAAAGAGTTTTGCCAAGCATGAAGGATATTATGATTTGATACCTGGATCAAATGGGAATGATTTTTTTTCTGGATTTGTAAATTATGAGATTAATAATATGTCTCAATGGGCAGGATTGGGCCTGGCCTATCAGTGTAATGACTATTTCTCAATAGGATTAACCCAATGGGTGCAATATGCACACCTGGACGAGAGAAATGCAACCCAAACGAGTATTGATGCAAATTTTCCAACCAATTTTTATACGACTAAGGTTGCAGAGTCTGCTTTATCTGTGGTTGATGCTTTTGGATTAGGATGGAAGTTGGGTGTTTTATTCAGAAAAGGTGCTTTTCAAATTGGTTTAAATGGAGAATTGCCTGGTTTGCCCTTGTTTGGTTTTGCCCGCATGGAACGCACTCTGGAGTATTTTAATCAGGATCGCTTTTTACCTAACAATAGTTTTTTAGGGAGAAATGCCAATCTCACCTTGTCTGAACAGGTGAAAAATCTCAAAGCCGTATATAAATTTCCTGCCTCTATAGGGTTGGGTATTTCATATGCATTGAAAAAGATTAATGCTAAAATTTCATTTAGTGCTGTATATTATTTTAAAATAAACCCTTATGATATAGCGCATTATGACAGTTTAACTCCCATACGTCCTGTTGGTAGTTATGCCAATGTATTTGCCAAAGACTTTGTTGTGAAGGAAGATTTTCATTCAGATGTATTTAATTTGTCATTAGCTTGGGAACAAAAAATTAATGATAGGCTCAGTCTGTATTTTAGTATCAGAACCGATCAGAACAGTAGTTTGGACGAGTTCAACAATCAACCTTACAGGGCAAAATCATTGAATATTACTTTTTGGAATATGTTGCATTTTTCTTCGGGGTTAAAATGGAGCCGGGGGAGTAGTGATTTTTTTATCGGGTTTAATTATGGTTGGGGTATAACCAATATCAAGAGACAGCCATTCAATCTTACTGAACCCCGAATTTATATTTATCAAGATCAGGCTAATAATCAGTTTTTAAGCTTTCAGGGGAACAGAAACTTAGATATGCAAGCAGAAGTTCATAGTTTGGGTCTGATTTTGGGATACAATTACTATATCAGAAGATAAATTTAAGTTTTCAAAACTATTGCCGACATTGTTAGTTTTTTATACAATAGTTTTTTTAATGTCATTTTAAAATTCCAAGTTATTATGATTTTCAATATATTTAGATTTGTTGCTTTTTTAGAGGGAATATCCTTCTTGCTTTTTGGTTTAACCATGCCACTGAAGTATGTGTGGGGTATGAAAGAACCCAATATGTACGTTGGTTTTGCGCATGGTTTTCTCTTTATGGCTTATGTGATATTATTGGTTTGGGTTGCAGTTGAAAAGAAATGGAACCTAGGTAAATCTATTTTATCTTTTTTAGTTGCTTTTATTCCTTTCGGAACTTTCATAGCTGATAAAAGATTATTCAATAACTAAATTTAGTTTATTAGATTACAGAATCTTAACCTGGGAATACAGGTCTTAGTTTCTTTAGTTATTTGAAAATCCTTTAAAATATGATAGATTTGCGCTAAAATTGAAGGAAGATGGTCAATGTCAATAATGTTTATGTGCAATATGGTGATCGGAAGGTTCTAGATCGGATTTCAACTACGATACAAGAAAAGGAGCGTTTGGGTTTAACCGGTAGGAATGGAGCTGGTAAATCCACCTTATTAAAGATTATTGCTGGTCAGATTACCCCAACAGAGGGAAATATTTCCTATCCAAGTAATATCACGATTGGCTTTTTACATCAGGATATGTTTTTACCCAAAGGAAAAACAGTTTTGGAAGAAGCCATGTCAGCTTTTGATGAAGTATTGGCTGCAGAAAAAAGATTACAAGAGGTAGAATCTGAACTTTCAGAAAGAACAGATTACGAATCAGATGAATACATGCAATTGATTAATGAGCTCACAGAGTTAAGTGATAAATTGTCCATGATAGGTGGTGACACAATGCGTGTTGAAACTGAGAAAATTTTAATGGGGCTGGGATTCAAAGTAACAGATTTTAGTCGTCAGACTACCGAATTCAGTGGTGGTTGGCAGATGAGAATAGAATTAGCCAAAATGCTGTTAAAGAGACCCAAGTTGCTTTTGCTCGACGAACCGACCAATCACCTGGATATTGAATCCATTATATGGCTGGAGCAATTTTTACTTCCCTATGAGGGCGCTGTTATTGTAATATCTCACGATAAAACTTTTTTGGATAATGTAACCAAAAGAACCATTGAAATTGAATTAGGAAAATTACATGACTACAAAGCTAATTATTCAAAATACTTGGAACTGAGGGCAGAAAGACAAGCGCAGTTACAGAGTTCCTATGAGAGCCAGCAAAAGGAAATTGCAAGGAAGGAAATGTTAATTGATAAATTCAAAGCTAAGGCTTCTAAGGCAAAAATGGCACAATCCCTTGTCAAGGAATTGGATCGAATGGAGAAAATAGAAATGGAAACGACAGATAGCAGTCGGATGCGTTTTGAGTTTCCACCTTCACCCAGATCTGGAGAGGTCGTTGTAGATGTGAAACAAATGACAAAAGGTTATGATCAAAAAATCATTCTTGATAAAATTGATTTTCAGGTAATCAGAGGGGAGCGTATTGCCTTCATGGGAAAAAATGGAGAAGGAAAATCAACACTGATTAAATTAATTACAGGCGATATTATGCCAACGGATGGTGTGGTACAATTGGGGCACAATGTTCATATGGGTTATTATGCTCAAAATCAAGCTGAAGCCTTAGATCCCAAAATAACAGTTTTGGAGACA
>CAZNNX010000079.1:0-13848 GCA_964574485.1 uncultured Saprospiraceae bacterium
AATCAACCACAAAAAGTATTCTCCCTTGATAAAAACAATAGGCTGGCTCTATGCTATTCTGGTTCCATTAGGATTCGCAAGTATGCCTATTTACTTTTATATCATGCACATCAACGGTTAATTAATATTTCAAGATAAAAATTATAATCATCTCCTTCGGTTATGAAAAAATTAGATGCTAAAATTCCGGCTGGCCCATTGGCTGAAAAATGGGTGAAATACAGATCAACTATGCCACTTGTTGCACCTCACAATAAACTCCGTTTGGAAGTAATTGTAGTTGGTACAGGTTTGGCTGGTGCTTCAGCTGCAGCCACTTTAGGTGAACTTGGATATCGTGTGAAATGTTTTACCTTCCACGACAGCCCAAGAAGAGCGCATTCTATCGCCGCTCAGGGTGGTATCAACGCAGCTAAAAATTACAGAAATGACGGTGACAGTGTCTACCGCCTGTTCTATGATACAATCAAAGGAGGCGATTACAGAGCAAGAGAAGCCAATGTGTATCGCTTGGCTGAGGTTTCCGTTGATATCATCGACCAATGCGTTGCACAAGGCGTGCCTTTTGCCAGAGAATATGGTGGAATGCTTGATACCAGATCCTTCGGAGGTACACAGGTTCAAAGAACTTTTTATGCTGCCGGACAAACGGGTCAACAATTATTAATTGGTGCCTACAGTGCACTCTCCAGACAAATTTCCTTGGGTAATGTACGTATGTTCAACAGACATGAAATGTTGGATCTGGTGCTGATTGATGGTAAGGCCAGAGGTATCATTGCCAGAAATTTAAGAACCGGTGCACTGGAAAGACATGGCGCTCATGCAGTTGTTTTAGCAACAGGTGGTTATGGCAATGTTTATTACCTTTCTACCAATGCAATGGGTTCTAATGTTTCAGCAGCATGGCAGGCGCATAGAAAAGGAGCATTTTTTGCAAATCCTTGCTTTTGCCAAATACACCCCACTTGTATTCCTGTTTCTGGTGATTATCAATCCAAATTGACACTAATGTCTGAATCCCTAAGAAATGACGGAAGGGTTTGGGTTCCCAAACACATGGAGGACGTAGATGCATTGAGAACTGGCAAGAAAAAACCTACAGAAATTAAGGAAGAAGACAGAGACTATTATCTGGAAAGAATATACCCTGCTTTTGGAAATCTGGTGCCTAGAGACGTAGCTTCCAGAGCGGCTAAATACATTTGCGATGAAAATAGAGGTGTTGGAAGTACCGGTCTTGCCGTTTATCTGGATTTCTCTTCAAATTTGATGCGTTACGGTCGTTCCGTAGCCGTTTCAAAAGGTCAGGAAAATGCAAGCATCGAACAAATTAAAAAATGGGGAAAAGAAGTTGTTGAAAACAAATACGGCAACCTGTTTGAGATGTATGAAAAAATCACGGGCGAAAATCCATATGAAACACCCATGAGAATTTATCCAGCCATACATTACACTATGGGTGGCCTTTGGGTTGATTACAATCTAGAAACTTCTGTACCCGGACTTTTCGCCCTGGGAGAAGCCAATTTTTCTGACCATGGAGCCAACAGACTAGGTGCTTCTGCACTAATGCAAGGACTCGCAGACGGATATTTTATTATTCCTTACACTATAGGTACTTTTTTGTCAAATGAAATCAGTACCCCCACCATAAACACAAATACACCAGAGTTTGATGCTGCTCAAAAATCAGTTGAATCAAGAATCAACCAACTCTTATCTATCAAAGGAAACAGATCTGTAGAATCTTTCCACAGAGAATTAGGTGTAAAAATTATGTGGGAATACTGTGGTATGGCACGTACCCAAGAAGGACTTACAACCGCACTACAAAAAGTTAGAGCCTTAAGGACAGAATTCTATCAAAATGTATATGTTCCCGGAACAGCTGATGAATTTAATCCAGAACTGGAAAAAGCCCTCAGGGTAGCTGATTTTCTGGAACTAGGCGAATTAATGATCGTTGACGCACTCAATAGAAATGAGTCTTGTGGCGGACATTTCAGAGAAGAATATCAGGAAGAGGGTGGCGAAACCAAAAGAGATGACGCTTCCTACTCTTATGTTGCTGCATGGGAATATCAAGGTATGGATGGCAATCCTGTACTTCACAAAGAAGATTTGGCCTATGAATACATTAAAATCGCTACCAGAAATTATAAATAATTAACTGAAACAATTAAAAAATAAAGATATGGCTCACGAGGAAATCACCTTACATTTAAAAGTTTGGAGACAAAAAGGTCCGAACAAAACAGGTAATTTTGAGACACATACAGTGAAAATTAATACCCACATGTCTTTCCTTGAAATGTTGGATGTATTAAATGAACAACTGATTCAGCAAAAAAAAGAACCTGTAGCTTTTGAGCACGATTGCAGAGAAGGTATTTGTGGCGCTTGCTCTCTTGTAATTAATGGTCGCCCGCACGGACCTATGCAAGGAACTACTACTTGCCAATTACACATGAGACATTTCCAGGACGGAGAAAGCATTTATATCGAGCCTTACAGAGCAAAAGCTTTTCCAGTTATCAAAGATCTGGTAGTGGACAGAAGCTCCTTTGACCGTATCATACAAGCAGGTGGATACATATCTGCCAATACAGGAGGAACACCTGACGGAAATGCAATTCCTATCGAGACAACTGTAGCTAAAGAAGCCTTCGAAGCTGCAGCCTGTATCGGATGTGGCGCCTGCGTTGCCGCTTGCCCTAATGCCTCTGCTATGCTTTTCACCTCTGCTAAAGTATCCCATTTAGGTCTGCTACCCCAGGGTAAACCAGAATCAAATCAAAGGGTACTCAATATGATTAGCCAAATGGATAAGGAAGGCTTTGGACTTTGCTCTAATGTTGGTGCATGCGAGGCTGAATGCCCGAAAGGAATTAGTCTTGAAAATATTGCCCGTATGAACAGAGACTATTTCAGTGCAAGTTTATTTAGTGCCAAAGAAGCTACAAAATAAGTTGTCGAACATCAAATAAAACAAAAAAAGAGGCCCTAAGCCTCTTTTTTTGTTTCACTGATAGTGATCTGAATTCCTTCCTCAAAATGAATCTTCGGATTATACCCTAATAATTGAACCGCTTTTGAAAAATCAGCTTGAGAATCCATCACATCTCCAGATCTTTTTTCTCTGTATACCGGCTCTACTTTGGAAGCTGTCTCTCTTTTTATTATTTTGAACAAATCATTCACAGAAAAACGTCCGCCACAACCGACATTATAAACCTGATTTAAAGCCTGCTTGCTCTCTGTAAACAATGCCTTGATGTTGCATTGTACTACATTCTCGACAAAAGTAAAATCCCTCGTTTGACTTCCATCGCCATTAATAAATAATTCTGATCCCTCCAGGCAAGCTTTAATAAAAAGAGGAATCACAGCTGCATAGGCACCCTGTGGACTTTGATTAGGACCGAACACGTTAAAATATCTGAGTCCGACAAAATCAATGGGATAGATACGTGAAAAATTCTGCGCCATAACTTCATTCGTCCATTTACTTACTGCGTATGGCGACATTGGATTACCAATTTTATGTTCAACTTTCGGAAGGGAAGTATCATCTCCATAAACAGAGGAAGAGGAGGCATAAACTATCCTGCCTACACCTTTAACTTTTGCGGCCTGTACCATATTAACGAAACCCGTTATATTATTTAGAGTGGTAAGGTCGGGCCTGTCAATTGATCTGGGCACTGAACCCAAAGCTGCCTGATGGGAAATAGCGTCAACACCTTCGCAGGCAAGAAGGCAATCCTCCAGAGAGCAAATATCTCCTGTAATCAATTCAAAGTTTTTATGATTTTCAAAAGCTTTCAAATTCTCAATAAATCCCGTGGAAAGATTATCCAAAACCCTAACTCGTGCCCCATTCTGGATCAAATACCCCACCAAATGAGATCCTATAAATCCGGCACCCCCGGTGATCAAAATTAGTTTATCTGCGAGGTTTTCTATATTGTGAAACTTTTCATTAAATCTCATTTTCTTTTGGTTGGAATTCTAAACAAATGGAATTAATACAATAACGTAAGCCTGAGGGTGCGGGACCATCATTGAAGATATGACCCAAGTGGCTGTCACATTGGGAACAACACAACTCTATGCGCGACATTCCATGAGTATAGTCTGGCTTTTTTACTATTTGTGCTGAATCCAATTCAGACCAAAAACTTGGCCATCCGCAACCGGAGTGGTATTTATGGGAAGAATCAAAAAGCGCCTGTGAACAAGCCCTGCAATGATAGGTACCTATTGCCTCATGTAGATAATATTGTCCGGTAAATGGCCTTTCAGTACCTCTTTGTCGGAGTACATAGTAAGCTTCGTCAGAAAGTTCTTTGCGCCAGGTTTCCTCAGATTTTTGAATTTTAGACATATTTAATCTTCTAAATCGTATAATTTAATTTTTCGATATAAGGTTCTTTCGGAAATTCCCAATTCCTTTGCAGCCTCTTTTCTCTTTCCTTTATTCTTTTTCAGAGCTTTCTCAATAAGTTCTCTTTCCATCTCATCCATGGAAAGCGTTTCTTCTATTTCTTCAATATCACTTAGCAACTGGGTTTTTCCTAGATTATTCTTAATATCCTGAGAATTGATAATCAAAGGTTGACTTGGAACCACATGCTCATTTTTATCTGCAGCAAAAGTATTGGAAATTGTTGTATTAACTGATTCAAAATTTATGGAACCAGGCATTTGTAGATTATTTGTTGAAGCTAATTCTGAAATCAAAGCCTTTACATCTGAAAGGTCTTTTTTCATTTCATACAAGAACTTAAAAATAATTTCTCTCTCATAAAAACCGGCTCCGTAAGGATTTTCAGTAGAATTACTATTATAGTTTCCAGCAGAAACGGGTAAAAAATCTGACCTGTCCTGTGGTATATAATGTGCTAAATCCGTTGCAGTTACAAATTTTTCCTCCGAAAACAAGGCAACTCTTTTGGCTATATTTCTCAACTCTCTGATGTTTCCTGGCCAGGCATAGGTTTTTAATATTTCCTGAGCTTGTTCATCTAGCCTGACATTAGTTGTTTTATACTGCTCTGCAAACTCTGTTGTAAACTTCCGAAAGAGCAACAAAACATCATCGCCCCTTTTTCTTAGTGGAGGAACATCGATCAAAACAGTACTAAGTCTGTAGTACAAATCTTCTCTGAATTTACCTTGTTTAATTTTATCCATTAAATTGACGTTCGTAGCTGCCACAACGCGAACATCTGTTTTCTCAACCACAGAAGAACCAACTTTTACAAATTCTCCTTGTTCCAAAACCCTTAGAAGGAATGTCTGGGTTTCCAAGGGCATTTCTCCTATTTCATCCAAAAAAATAGTTCCCCCATTCACTGTTTCGAAATATCCTTTCCGATCTCCTTGTGCACCGGTGAAAGCACCTTTGGTATGTCCAAACAACTCTGAATTAATAGTACTTTCTGGTATTGCCCCACAGTTAATCGCAATAAAATGATTATGTTTTCTGGCAGAAAGAGAATGAATAATCTTTGAAAAAGATTCCTTCCCTACCCCACTTTCTCCAGTAATTAAAACAGATAAATCAGTTTGTGCCACCTGTACAGCAGACTTTAAAGCCTGGTCTAATAAATTGGAATAACCAATAATTCCAAATCGCTGTTTTACATTTTGAATATCCATTAAAAAATTTGTTTAGTAATGCACCACATAAAACTCATACTTACAAGTAATTTTCTTCTTCTCCCCAGCTTTTAATTTAGTTTCCCACAATACATCTGTGTAGGAATTATAACTATCATATGCCTGCATCCTGGGTTGTAATTTCCATACCTCATTGGATTCCAATAATTTCCCGATAACAGGCCTTTTCAAATCCAATCGAATCTCTTTATTCTTAAAATTATGCACTTCCACTTCCGCTTCAATGGTAACCAGATCATAATACCTGAAACGATTGTTTTGATTTTCTTTAATGGACTTTTCATTTACCTTTCGGGAAATTTCCTTTTCATTAAATTTAACAGATACCTCCGGAGCCTCTGTCAATTTTAAATTAACAGATTCCTTCTTGGCAGTATATTTTAGCAGATCCTGACTTACAGGCGACCATTTTTTATTATCATTTTTTACAACAAAGGCAGCTGCCGAAGTCCAGACATAATCTGTTGTATTAGTCAACTTTAAAGTATGTACTACGGGTAATTTTTGTTCTTCAAAACTATAGCTGCTATTGTAAACAGGTTGATTTTGAGCCATAACTAATTCATATACATGCTCAATGGGTACCTCAGCTGAAAAAATATCCAAGAGGGCGTTTTCTCCTTTTTTCAAAGAAATTTGATCCAAACTATAATAAAATAAATCTTCCACCTCATTCCCTTCCGCAGGCGCAACCAAGGGAGATGCATCATAATCATCGGCATAGGCTGCATCAACTTTTGATTCCATCGGACTACTAAAATTCTGATATCTTGCATTTGAATAGGCCTGTGATCTTGGTTGAAAATTCCCCGGACTTATAAATTGTAAAAAATCTGCTATTTGCGTCGCATACCTGAAATTAGGTACACCAGCTACTAAATTTAATTTGTTTGTTTCAAAATCCTCCGATTGATTCAAAACGGTTGTTCTTAGCTTTAATACAGCCTTATCATCAGATACTAACTCTATCAAATAATCGGGAATCCAACTCAAGCCTTGAGAAAGATACATCATTTGAAGGGGCTGTTTCTCTTTTGAACTGCTAAAAATTGTTTGCAGGACGGGCAATTTACTAATCGAACTGTTGGTAATGTTGGGGAAATCTATAAATTCAATACGCTTCAATGCATTGATTTGCTGTACGGTATACAAAGCCGTAGTTCCATTGTTTTGAATCAAAGCAACAATTGAATTATTTTTTTGAACTGGTATATTCCCAGCACTGGCAGGGATTTGTAGTACTTTTATTTTTCCTTCCACCCAACTACTATCTCCGGTAAAGAGAATTCTTATTTTTTTCCCATCATTGGCCAAACATAAATCGCTGAATTGATAGGCCATAGTTTGAATCTCCCGATCCTGTTGAAAGCTTTTTACCATGAGCAATTCATTAATTGGAGACGAAAACCATAAACTGCCCTGCAATGCCTTTGGGATGGTATCTCCTAAAATTTCCCATTTTTTATCTTTCGTATTTACTTGTCCTGATTTTACAAAAAAAGCTGTCGCATTCTTAAAAATCGATACTGACTCTGTTTTTAAAACACCTTGAGCATGAACACCTGATATGCAGGTAAGGGTAACAAATAGCAAAATTAAAATCCTCTTCATAATTCATAATTTTTGTTTGAAACTAAGATGCCAAAGGTTGAAAAAAGGTTGTTAGATATAATCTACAATTTCACCTCTTAATGTGGCCTGGGTACATTGATCTACCCTTACCCAAACATATTTACCTATTTCAGCCTGACCCTTGGGAAAAACAATCATCTTATTCTGTGAATTTCTACCTGCAAATTCATCCTCACTTCTCTTTGACTTTTTTTCTACCAAAACCTTATATACTTTGCCAATATCTCTCAGATTATGTTGATAAGAAATCTGATTTTGAAGACGAATTACCTCTTCCAATCTTTTTTTCTTTATTTCTTCAGGTATATCATCCTCAAACTTTCTCGCAGCCAGCGTACCCGGCCTTTCTGAATAGAAAAACATATAAGACATGGAATAGTCGCTATATGCCATGATAGACAAGGTATCCTGGTGATCTTTTTCCGTTTCTGTACAAAATCCGCAAATGATATCTGAAGAAATGGCACAATCGGGTAATATTTCTTTTATCCTATCTATTTTATTCATATACCAAGCCCGATCGTAGGTTCGGTTCATTTTTTTCAAAATTGCTGAACTTCCCGATTGAACAGGTAGATGAATATATTTACAAATATTTTCATAGGTAGCCATTGTATGAAGTACTTTATCTGAAATATCCTTAGGATGTGAAGTAGAAAATCGAATTCTCAAATCTGGATGAAGTTCCGCTACTGCCTGTAATAGATCAGCAAAATCTATTGTACTTTCATCTTCTGGGTTGACCCATTTGTAGCTGTCTACATTCTGACCTAAAAGCGTAACCTCCCTGTATCCTTTATCAAACAAATCATTACATTCAGATAAAATACTGAACAGATCCCTACTCCTTTCACGTCCCCTGGTAAAAGGCACAACACAAAAAGAACACATATTGTCACATCCCCTCATTATAGTAACGAAAGCTGAGACTCCATTTTCATCCAAACGAACAGGACTGATATCCGAATAAGTCTCTTCCCGGGACAAGAAAACATTAATACCCTTATCTCCATCCGTTGCATTGGCAATCAATTGGGGTAAATCACGGTAGGCGTCGGGGCCCAAAACCATGTCAACTAATTTTTCTTCTTCCAGCAAACTGGCTTTCATCCGCTCTGCCATACAGCCCAAAACACCTATCAACAAAGATTTATTCTTTAGTTTAAGTTGATCAAACACCCTCAACCTTTTTCTCACGGTCTCTTCTGCTTTTTCTCGTATCGAACAGGTATTTACCAAAATCAAATCCGCTTGCTCCATATCTCTCGTTGGTTCATAGGAAAGATCTGAAAGTATCGACGCCACAATCTCGCTATCACTAAAATTCATCTGACAGCCATAACTTTCTATGTAAAATTTCCTGGCATGTTCCCCTTGCTTTCTGATCATCTGTTCTTTAAAGAAAACATCCCCCTGTCTTTGCTCCTCCACCATTTCCTTTTGATTATTGATGGTTGGATTGTCATCGTATAAAGCCATATTCATTTCTTTTTTTGCAATGCAAATATACAAATTAGTTTTTGGAGCTATGACAAAATGTCAGCATTTAAGCTGATTTTAAAAAAATTTAATCCCTTGCGAATAAATTTGTATTTTTAAAAAAATAAGTACCGTTATGAAATTTTTCTACATCCTGTTGACTTTATGCACTTTGCTATGTTCCTGTCAAAAATATATTCCTACAGATGTTGAAATCTTTGGTAACCTGCAGCAAGCTGCGATGAATGCTCAACTTGCAGAACCCCTTGCCATTAGAGTTTTAAATCACAAATCAGAACCAGTAGAGAATATTGAGGTCCGATTTTTAATCAAAACTGGAACAGGTTTTTTTGCCGGAGGCACCCTGGAACTCCTTGTAAAAACAAATAGCGAAGGTATCGCCCAGGCAAATTGGACCTTTGGCAATGATACCGGGAAACACTATGTTCAGGCATGGGTAAAACAATTGGACAGAGAAATCATTTTCGAGGCCGAGGCTGCATATCTCCTAGATGCGAGAGATGGAAACAGATATCTCCTTACGCAGATAGGTCAACAAACCTGGATGGCTGAAAATATGAGGTTTCAAACACCTCTCTCCAGAGAAAATTCTCAGAATCCAGATCAAATATATGGAAAACTGTACCCTTGGTCTGAACTGAGTATGGTTTGCCCGGCAGGATACCGGATGCCTTCCATTCAGGATTTTCAAATCTTGTCAAACTATCTGGGAAATGAATTTTATACCATTGGAAAGAAATTAAAATCCAAAACGGGTTGGCTTTATGTAAATGATGGAAGAAACAGCTTTGGATTTAATCTTTTTCCTTCAGGAAATTTCGTCAACGAAAATCAAATGAGTGAATTCAGAGGTCTGGGAGAATATGGGATACTTTGGTCCAATGAGGCCGCTGATGCTACTCAGGCAAAGTATGCCATCCTTTCATATAACAGCAATGAATTATTTTTTGCTCATCATCCTATGCTGAACCAAAATGCCTGTCGTTGCCTAAAAAACTAAAAAAGCCATGAAGGGAAATTCATGACTCTTTTATTTCTACCAAAATTTAACCTAACTAACTAACTATGTGTACCACAGTGTTTAACTACACTATCTGATGAACTTTTTTCATATAACAAAGTTACACTAGTGCCTTCAATCCTTCTTAAGCAAAAAACCTATTCTTATAAATTAGGTATTTTTACTTTTCACTCATTGAATCGGCGCCAATGTTTATCTTTGCGTTATGAACGAAAAAAATTTATTTCAAGTTTACGAGAAGGCAGATAAAGTCCTGGAACTGAATCAGGCTATTCAAATCCAAGGCCAAAAAATTCAATTACAAGGGGTTTTAGGTTCTTCACTTTCCTTCCTTTTACTGGAACTTTACCAAAAAAACGACAAACCCTTCGTGTATATAGCACAAGACAAGGAAGAAGCGGCTTTTATTCACCAAGATCTGGCCACCTTCTTACCCCATCACGAAATTCTTTTTTTTCCCGACTCCTTCAAACGTGTCAAAACATACGATAAATTAGATAAAAATCAGGTTTTACAAAGAACTGAGTTGGTGAGTACTTTAATTTCAAGACCCAAGGTAGCTCCCTTTATAGTTTCTTATCCGGAAGCCCTTTTTGAGCAGGTTGTAGCCCCTCAGAATTTAGAAAAAACAGCTATTAAAATTCAAGTTACAGAAAAACTCGACACTAAATTTTTGGTGGAAGTGTTAGTAGACTATGGATTTGAATTTTCTGATTTTGTCTATGAGCCAGGTCAGTTTTCGATAAGAGGAGGTATAGTGGACATATTTTCTTATGGCAATGAATTTCCCTACCGGGTAGAGCTTTTTGATGATGAAGTTGAAAGTATTCGCACCTTTGATCCTGCCACACAGAGATCCATTAAAAAAATATCTTTTGTTACGATTGTACCCAATGTAAACACGCAATTCAATAAGGAACAAAAAACAGATCTTTTTTCCATACTACCCGCTCAAACCTGTTATTGCTTTGAACATGTAAATGAATTCTTTCATCAAATAAATCAATGCCATGATTCAGTAATAAATTATGCTGATAAAATCATTTCGCAAAATTCTTTTGAGTGGGAAGAAGAAAAAAAATTTCATGAAGAAGCTGCCTTTGTTCAATCCAGCGATATCCTATCACTGCTTGGAACCAGAACCTTGATTGACCTGGGTCAAAATTCCTTATTTTCAGAGATAAAAACCATAACCTTTCACAACGCTGTTCAACCCAATTTCAATAAAAATTTTGAACTGCTCATAAAAGACCTGAAAGAGAATGAAATCAAAGGTTTGCAAAATTTCATTTTCGCTGAAAATCCAAAACAAATTGAAAGGTTTTATAACATTTTTCAGGATTTACAGGCTGAGGTTCAGTTTACTCCAATTGACAAAAGTATTCATGAAGGATTCATAGACTTTGATTTAAAAATAGCCTGTTATACCGACCATCAAATTTTTGACCGATTCCATAAATATAAGACAAGACAAGGTTTTGACAAGAATCTGGTTTTGAAAATGAAAACGCTCAATGAATTAAAACCGGGCGATTTTGTGACTCATATGGACCATGGTGTGGGCAAATATGCCGGTTTGGAAAAAATAAATTTACAGGGAAAACAACAAGAGGCTGTCAAATTAATTTATGAAGGAAATGATATTTTGTATGTAAGTATTCAATCCCTGCACAAAATTTCAAAATACATTGGGAAAGATGGGTCTGCTCCTTCCGTTCATAAATTAGGCGGAAATGCATGGGCAAATATTAAAAGAAAAACGAAGAAACAGATCAAGGAATTAGCCTTTGATTTGATACAATTATACGCTAAAAGAAGAGCTACAGAAGGTATAGCCTATCCCCCCGACGGATATCTCCAAAATGAGCTCGAAGCATCTTTCATTTATGAAGATACCCCCGATCAGGCCAAGGCTACAGAAGAGGTTAAGCTGGATATGATGAAACCTTACCCCATGGATCGTTTGATCTGTGGTGATGTCGGATTTGGCAAGACAGAAATAGCTATTCGTGCGGCTTTTAAAGCCATCTGCGGTGGTAAGCAGGTGGCCATTCTCGTACCTACAACCATTTTAGCCCTTCAACATTTTAAAACCTTTGACAGCAGATTAAAGGAATTCAATATTCAGGTAGATTATCTGAACAGATTCCGAAGTACCAAGGAAAAAAATGATATTTACAAACGTGTAGCCGAAGGAAAAATTGAGATTATCATTGGTACCCATGCCCTTTTAAATCAAAAAATGCAGTTCAAGGATTTGGGTTTACTCATTATCGATGAAGAACAAAAATTTGGTGTCGGTTCAAAAGAAAAATTAAGAAATTTTAGAGTCAACGTGGATACGCTCACCCTAACAGCCACTCCTATTCCAAGAACTCTGCAATTTTCTCTCATGGCTGCCAGGGATTTATCTATCATCAATACTCCACCGCCCAACAGACAACCCATCCACACCGAAATTCGCCCCTTCAATATAGAATTGATACGCGAAGCCATAGAAAATGAAGTAGCGAGAGGCGGGCAAGTTTTTTTTATTCACAATAGGGTTCAAAATCTTGAAGAAATGGCAAGCTTCCTGAGGGCAGCCCTACCCAATCTGGATGTTGCCGTGGCCCACGGGCAGATGGAATCTGATGATTTGGAGAAAGTATTGCTGGAATTCATTGAAGGTGAACATCAGGTTCTACTTTGTACAAACATTATCGAGACCGGTCTTGACATTCCCAATGCCAATACGATTCTCATCAATGACGCACATCACTTTGGTTTGAGTGATCTTCACCAATTGAGAGGTAGAGTGGGCAGATCAAACCGGAAGGCTTATTGCTTTTTATTATCCCCTCCTTTATCTACACTTACCTCCGATGCAAAAAAAAGATTGCAAACCATTGAGCAATTTGCTGAATTGGGTAGTGGTATTCACATTGCCATGCGTGATCTGGATATCAGAGGGGCCGGGAACCTGTTAGGTGGAGAACAAAGTGGTTTTATTGTCAATATGGGATATGAAACATATCAAAAAATTCTTTCTGAAGCCATTCAAGAACTAAAAGAAGAGGATTATAAGGAACTTTTCAAAGAAGAATTGGAACAGAAGAAAGAATTTGTTCATGAGGTTACTATAGAAACTGATGACGAAATGTTAATCCCCGACGCCTATGTTTCCAATATTGCGGAAAGATTACAACTTTACCAAAAATTAGATGAGCTAAGCAGCGAAAGTTCCATCGATGCCTTTTCCCAAGAAATTTCAGACAGATTCGGTCCTGTCCCCAAACAAGTTTTACACTTGTTTGATGCTCTCAGATTAAGATGGATGGCGAGAAAATTAGGTTTTGAAAAAATTAGCTACAAAAACAAAAAACTTAAATGTTATTTCATTTCAAAACAGGAATCTCCTTATTTTTCTTCCGTTTATTTTCAAAGATTTTTACAATATATTCAATCTCATGCAGATCACCGTTTTATGCTGAAGCAAAATCAAAATCAACTGATTCTTCATTGTGAAGAAATAAGAACAATGAAAGCGGCACAAGATTTGCTCAATGAATTGGAAGAAAAAATACATGTGTAAATGAATAATGAAATCGATACAACAGATATCTGGCAGAATGATTTCGATTGGCTCGAAATTAGGCATAAATTAAAGGAGCAATTGGATTTAGAAAAATTACCAGATTTACAATCTATCTTGTTTTTGATAGGCGTACAGGAGCTGGGGCAAATCAAAGAGGATTTTACCAAAGAAGAAAAACAAGATCTGATGCATATTGCCACATGTAAATTGTTAAGCTATGAAGATTTTTACAGTTTTCAAGGATTGGATGCCGACAGCTGGCCCCATTGGGAATTATCGAAACCCATTCCCTTTAAAGATCTGAAAGAACAAGAGTATTATTTACAAAAAATGGCTACTCGATATATCAAAGAGAATCTCTAATTTTGACAAATAAATCTATTTTTATGAAAACAATGTTTCACTCTGTTTTATTCTTCTTACTTATGAG
>CAZNNX010000080.1:0-13847 GCA_964574485.1 uncultured Saprospiraceae bacterium
CTGCCAGCTGACCCACATTTATTTGTAAAGTATCTGTACAATTGTTATCGTCAGTAACTGTAACGGTTTGAATTCCGAAACAAAGGTTATTCGCTGTAGCAGTTGTGTTACCGGAGGACCATGCATATTGATATGAACCAAAAATTGTACCTCCTGTAGCAAGAACTGTTGCCGTTCCATTACAAATACCCTGACAACTTACATCTGATTGACTTATCAAGCTTAGATCCAGGACAGAGGCCGGACCGTTGATGAGAACTCCAACAGTATCTGAGCATCCACCGTTATCATATACAGTAACCGTATAATATCCAGAACATAAACCTGTTGCAGTGGAAGTTGTTTGTGCATTGGCTGACCAGAGATATGTATAACCTGTTAGAATCGTACCTCCAGTTGCTGTTGCAGTTGCAGTTCCTGTACAAGAATTTGAGCAAAGACTATTCGTTGCATTGGAAATGCTGGCACGGGCAGCGGTATCAACAGAAGGTAGCGACCAGGCGGGGACAGCGATTGTTAATCTTACCTGCTGCTGCTGCTGCTGTTGTTGCACTTGAGATGCCTCGTTCATAGCCTGTTCCGGTGATAAATTTGTGGCAATGGAATCTGTTGCTCCATTTGACCAAAGGAAAGTAAATGGCGCAACGCCCCCTAAGGTAGTAGCGGTGGCCGTTCCACCCCCAGAACAAGTCGCAGCTGTTGAAGTAGGTACTACAACTGGATTAGTGGTAGTCTGAATCATAATGTAGCCTTGATTATCTCCACCCAAAAAATTAAACCCACCGTCTATTTGAATGATATAAGGTGTATTAGGTTGTAAATTGTTGTATGTAAAAGACCAGTTGATTGGCTGTACCATACATGAATTAAAATTCTGGCAGTCCACCAAAGCAGTTGGATTATTATCACAGGGTGTTGGATCCTGAAAAAACGAAATATTAAATCCATCATTGGGTATGGTTCCTAATATACATCCACCTGAAGCTGTTGCATTGATTACATTCAGCGTAACTGCACTACCATTACAATCAGATACGAAGTAATAATAAAGAGAATTTTCAGGGTTATCCCCTTCTCCACACTCAAAATATCCTGGAGTACCACCACTCACATCTTCTCCATTGGCAGCAGAGGTATTGAAGCAATAAGGTATATTGGGTTGGATGGGAAAAGCAACTGCATTCAAACAATTATCTGCACCGCAACCTTGAGAAACACAAAGTTGATAATCCTCGTTATCATCAGAACCTCCATCATTGAAAACCTGAAGATAAACAGTTGAACCAGGAGCTGCAGCAACTTCAAAACCCACATCGTTAGTTAAGCCTCCGCTTCCGCAGGCAATCGGGTTTAAATTACCACAAGTGCCCGTATAGGCTACCACATGCAGGTCTGAAAAATCTCCAAAGGGAAAACCATTACCAACACCATCGTCATTACCCTCAACTAAAGCTATACCAGAACTAGGCATGGTAAACGAATACCAGGTTTCACCGCAATTCTGACCACAACCCTGAACAAAGGGTGGGTTATAGGTAATAGTTGCCTGTCCGTAATTATAAGTTGACCATGTCCCATTAGCATTAGCGCAGGATTCTGATTGAACAGCAATATTTATAGCATTGACACACTGATTGTTTACAGGTTCAGGGTCACCAGCTAACCCTGTACCATAAAGAGGCTCCATATCTCTGATTCTGATATTGAATCTTCCTTCTTCAACTAAACCTGAACCGTCTACCTGTATGAAATATGTATTTCCGGGTATCAAACATTCTGCTGTTATATTTTCAGTGATAAGTGCAGTTGGCCAATTTGAACTTTCAACCCTTGTGAAATTACCTGTACAACCATTGTTGGAGGAGGCAAAAACATATACCTCTGGATCCATCCCCGTTAAAAGATTTGTAGATACAACCTCTATCTCAACACGTCCTGAAGGTGGGGCAGTAAACTGATACCAAACCGTGTGGTCGGCATAGGATCCGACACCAGGTTCGCCAAATTGCACATTGGCACATTCATTGGTTTCATTATTTATTGTATTAAAAGCTCCAGGTGGAACTCCAAAATTTCTTGCATTGCAAATATCGTTGTTGTAAGGGAATACGGTATTCCCGCCATCGTCCTGAATTCTGATGGTAAAATTACCCTCATCACCACCAAAACTACCTTCTCCATCTACCTGTATGTAATATAATTGACCCGGAATCAAGCATTCCAAACTCATCGATTCATCGAATAAAATTCCATCATAATCACTGTCAATTTCCAACCATGGTCCCTGACAAGAGTTATTTTGTGCTTGATAGACTGATAATTGTAAATTGATTGCATCACTTGAATTACTGAATAAATCAATTGTCACATTTCCTGAACTTGGTGCTTCAAAAGTAAACCAAACCGTTTGATTAGGATTGAACGCAGCAGGATTTGGCTCAGCAGCCTCAGTTGTTGCACATAAATTAGTATATAATGTTCCATTTGAAATGGCAGATCCATTAGGCACGGCGCCTAAAGCTACTGCATTACAGATTGTATCATAAGGAGGATGATAGCCAGATCCATCATCTTGAATTTGGATAGTAAAATACCCTTCTAAATTTAAAATAGTACCATCAACTTGAACAAAATATCTCCTCCCGGGCACTAAACAGGTTGTATTGACCTCTGCATTAAAACTAAAGAGCGGATCATCAGAGCCCTCTCTAACCAAACTCAAACTGCCATTACAAGCATTATTGCTTGATTCATAAACAGCTAACTGTAAATCAACTGCATCGCCCACATTATTTGGATCTGACCTAACGATTACTGTAACTTCTGAAGTAGCGTTAGCTCCAGGATGTTGTGGTGCAAGAAATGAAAACCAAACAGTTTGATCTATACCAAAGGGAGATGGTTCTCCAGGCTCTATATCAGCACAAAAATTAGAATAATTGACATTATTATTTACGGATCCACCAACAGGTATCAATCCTAAATCTACATAATTGCAAATCAAATCATTAACTGGAATAGGTACACTGGGTGCCTGTCGAATTGTAATGTCAAAATTTCCCTGAGGATCTAACCATGAACCATCTACCATCACGTAGTATGTAGTATTCGGCAACAAACACTGAACTCTGATATCCTCATCAAAAATGATAGGATCATAATCTGAGTCAACCTCTGTTAATGTACCAGTACAAGTATTATTACTGGATGAAAATACGGCGACCTGTAAATCTATAGAACCATTTCCAAAGGGCCAGGGCAAACCTGTATTCAGTTCAATATCAACGGCATAGGGACCTCCGGTTGGGGGAGTTGTAAAGCTATACCAAACAGTTTGGTCTGTACCAAAAGCTGAAGGTTGAGGGTCGCCTATATCATCAGCACATAGATTATGTTGATTGGTTAAGGTTACTGGACCAGCAAAAGGATTTCCCATAGAAATGGCATTGCATATCAAGTCATTGGGCGCCACAGGAATAGCAGGCAATTCACTGATATTCAGATCAAAGTAACCTTCGTGACCTTCAATAAGTGCGGGTGGAGCTCCATCTACCTGTATATAATATGTTTGGCCAGGTTCTAAACAGTATACTTCCATGTCTATGTTATAGGACAGAAGATCATCACCGCTTTGAACTTCTCTCCAAGGTCCATTACAGCCAGCTCCAGTTGTTTCCCAAACGGCTAACTGCAGATTAATGGCATCTACCCCACTAAAAATATCATCACTGATAGCTCTAATTCTAACATTACCCGTTGGTGGAGCCACAAAGGTATACCATACAGTTTGATCAGGATTGAAACCACCAGGCACTGGCTCACCTGTGGCCGTTGCGCAAAAATTATTTTGAGAACCATGCTGTGGTCCTGCTGTTGTACCTACTGGATTGGGATTGGGATTTCCGAGAGCAATCGCATTACATGGTTCATTATTCGTACCTGCCGGGTCGCGAGGATCTGCCCAAACTTCTATATTAAAGGTTCCTTCTTGTAAATCTGGATTGATAAGAGAACCTTGACCATCAACCAATATGTAATACAATCTGCCTGGAATCAAACATTCCACCTCTGCGGTTTCGTCCCATATCAAACCAAAACCATCATATTCACTCATTATTTCTGTAAGAGGATCTGTACATGCTTGATTCTGAGCATCATACACTGCAACTTGTAAATCTATTTGATCTGAAAACAAACCTAAATTTTCCAAACGGATTTCAACTTTTCCGGAGGGTGGTGCGATAAATGTGTACCAAACACCCTGGTCATTCCCCCAATTGGCAGGAATAGGTTCAAATAAATTATCTGCACAATAATTATTTTGATTATTTAGACCAACCGTAGCATTGGGTAATGGGGCACCTAAAGCAATAGCATTGCAAATAGAGTCATTGGATGCGGGATAAACACCTCCATCTCTTATGGTAAGATCAAAAATTCCTGAAACGTTCAATCCCGAACCATCTATCAATACATAATATCTACGGCCCGGATCCAAACACTGAACATCCAAATCCTCATCAAAAATAATGGGATCATAATCACTGTCTATATATTGCAAAGTGCCTGTGCACGCATTATTATTTGTACTATATAAGGCAACTTGTAAATCTACAGCATCCGTTCCCAATGGAAAAATTAAATCACTTTGTGCCTCAATAATGACATGTCCAGAAGGGGGAGCATTGAAACTAAACCAAACAGATTGATCTGATGTCCAATTACCAGGGTTGGGGTCATTTGTGTTTGTTGCACATATATTTGTCTGACTAAGATTTGCTGTTGCTACATTTCCTCCCGCAGGAACTGTTCCCAAATGTTGGGCATTACAAATTTGATCTCCAGCCTGTACTACACCATTATCATAAATTTCTAGTCCAAAAAATCCTTGAATTCCATTATTGGTAAACAAATTCGATTCACCATCAACCATGAGCCAGTAAGTAGTATTGGGAAGGAGACAGTCAACGAACATCTCTTCATCCCAAATGGTACCTAATCCATCATATTCTTGACGGATTAAATTCAAGGAACCGGAGCAGGTTCCATTGGACGTACTATACAAAGCCAATTGTAAATCAATTCCATCTCCAAAGTTTTGTGGATCGCTCACCGCATTGAATCTCATCGTAGCTGCTGGGTTATTACTGGTAGTGAATTGAAACCAAACTCCCTGTTGATTCGACCAAGGGCTGGGATCTCCTGCATTGCCTGCACAAAAATTCCCTCTGTTACTTAGTCCATCATTCCCGACAGAAGAGCCTGAATTTAATGTACCTAAATTAACGGCGTTACAAATTTGATCATACGCTGATCCAGGAAGAGAAAAAGAACCCGTAGCTGTAATAGTAAAATTAACAGAACCTGTACTTGTTCCAGCGGGAATACTCAGTGTATAAGCTGCGCTGGTTCCAGGAGCCGGAGTAGGATAATTTTGACATATCTGCACCAAACAACTCACACTTACAACACAAACAGCTCCATCATCTTCAAAGGCGCGAAAACAAACCTGAATATTTGCAGGATAGGCAGACGGGCAATCATAAGTTTGAGTGTATTGTGTGTTGGGAGGATTTGTAAAGCAAATTCCCGCCTGTGGATAGGTTGTCCATCCTTGATTGGCAACATTTACCCTCCACTGAGGCTCAGGAGCACCCCCGAAAAAACCATCTGTACAAGAGGTGGCTGAATTACCGCTGTTAATTCTTACGGTTAGGGTAACTTGTGCTTTTAATCCAATTGCAAAAAAGAAAAATAAAATAATTACCTGCGTATATTTCGACATCATAGGACAAGATGATTTAAGACTTCATTAACACACGAAGTTAATAAAAATAGTCTGTATGATGGAAAAAATTAAGGCTTAATCATATCTGGAACGCGGCAAACTTAAATCCTTGCCCCTATTCTTATAATCGGTGACGAAGGCTAAGGCCAGAATAATAAAATTTGGAATAGAAATAATCCAAAAATTAGCATAGGTTTGATTTTCAACTTCTCTATTGAGTTGATTCAACTGCTGTTGGTTATGCTCTGACAAGGGTTGATTTGAACCTTCTATCTGACCGACTTTCGGCAATTGATTCTCTTTAATTTGTTCAAAAGAAATATTCACAAATATGGCACCGATAATACCAATAATTGAACAGAGGTAAATCCATTTCGAAGAAAATCGGGGATTTAATAATTTAATCAGGTACAAACCTAAACTTAAAACGGTTACTAAATAGAAGAAGAAAATAAAAGGCAAACTACTGCTAACATTTAGCATATAAACACCATCTAATTGTGCCTGACCATGTACCAAACATGTACTGAGAATCAATAATAATGTGTTCCAGATTTTCATAGTGAAATTTTTTTATTGAATTCTGACATCATTTTTTCGATTCCCAGAAAACCAAAGGTTTTGATAGCAGAAACGCAATGTTTTTGTATGAGTTGCAATTTTGAAAATTCTTCATCGGTCCAATTCCCTAAAACAAAATCCACTTGGTTTCCCTTCATAAAGGAGTCTCCAATTCCAACCCTCATTCTGTAATAATCCACTGTAGATAACTCTGCTTCTATGCTTTTTAATCCATTATGCCCCCCGGATCCACCTTTTAATTTTGTTCTTACAGTACCGAAGTCTAAATGCAGATCATCTAAAATGACCAGAAGATGTTCCAGATCAATTTTTTCTTTTTGCATCCAATACTTTATTGCCTGACCGCTCAAGTTCATAAAAGTATTGGGTTTTAAAATCAGGTAAATCCTTCCTTTATGCTTAGCTGTAGCTAAAGCGCCATATCTTTCACTTGAAAACTGAACAGCCAGATCTGCAGCTAAAGCATCTGCTATTTTAAATCCAATATTGTGCCTGGTATTTTCATAACTTGCACCGATATTCCCCAAACCAACTATCAAGTATTTCATTTCGGAATCTGGATGAGCTTCTTTAGACTTGCTTCGAAAAAGCAAATTATATAACCTTTTAAACATAACAAAAAAAAACGCAACAAAGATTTGTTGCGTTTGAATAAGTTGAAAATATTTATTTCTTTTTCCCTTCTGCAGCTTTTGTTTGTGCGGAACGTAGTGCACGAGGTATATCAATTGTAACAATCGGAATACTACCATTTGTTAAAGACACCATACCTTCCGGCAATTGAATATCACGAACTCTCATAGACTTACCCAATTCCAAGGCACTGATGTCTACAGGTACGAAAGATAAAAGAGAGGAAGGAGATGACAACACAAGAAGTCTTCTCATTTTTTGCACCAAAGTACCCCCTACTTTCTGACCTTCAGAAGTACCCTGAAGCTTGATAGGCATTTGAACCTTTACCTGATTAACAGCTTCTAAAGATTGGAAGTCAATATGTAGTATTGAGTCATTAACTGTATGAAATTGAACATCTTTCACTATACATTTGTGAGCCTTACCATCTACTGTAATGTTAGCCAATCTGAATTCATCAGTATAAATAATATCACGAACAGATAAAGTATCTGTCATGAAATGGATATTTTCAGATCCACCATATATAACACAAGGAATTTTACCCTCTTTACGTGCTAATTTAGCATTGCTCGTACCAACACCATTTCTTTTCTCTCCGGAAATTTCAATTGTTTTCATTGAAAAACTTGTATTTAAAAGTTCATAAAAAAGCGAGTGCAAAGATATAATAATTATTCTTAATTACAATAAGAAAGAGAAAATCTTGAAAAAAATTCAATAAATACTTTTGCTGATTATTTTTAGTGCTTTTTGGTTGGAGGGAATATTAATTGCAGATAAAATATCATTTTTTTCTCTTTTCGTTAAGTGCAGACTTAAGGATGCTTTTTGTTCCAATGTAGTTTGTTTGTACACTAAATGAATTAAATCAACATTTGAATAACCTAATTTGGATTGTAAAAAACTAACAAATCCGTCATGGTGATAATCCTGAACATTATCAATATCAAGTATAGCACTGAGCGGACTAAAAAAAGCGCTTCCTAATCCCGGATTATTTACGGGATTAATATCATCTATTTTTTTTGAGCCTCGTACGGAAAGGATGAGTACACCGCTTGTATTTTCTCTAATCCAGGACCTAAATGTAGCCAAAAATCGCACGGCTGATTCAATACCAAAATTATCCCTCAGCCCAGCATCCATAATTTCCAATTTTGGAGAAGTTGGTAATTGTACATTAGGAAAAATTAATGGAAAAGTGCTATTCATTCTCAAAGCAGTTGAAAAGCGAAGTGCCAACGGATCATTTTTTTCAGCAAGTCTACAAAAATCAACTGCATCTATTTCCGAAAAATCCACATCACCCTCAAATGCAAAAGGAGGTTTCATCATATAACTCACTCTGTGTGGCGAAACTACTAAAAATCGACTATCGTTGATGATGGTGGGCGTTAGAAACATCATAGGAATTCTGCCTGTTTCTTCCTGTTTTTTATAGAATTTTAAATCATGGTCCAGAACAGCATTGGTATTTTCATTAAAATTTTGCTCCCAGACAAATCCCCTGTCCTGAATATATCTTCGATTGTTAACGGTAACCTGAACCCAGGGCATTAAAAGATCATTAACGATATAAGTAAAAGCCAATCCATTTAATAAATCCTTAGAAATATTATCCTGATAAATGCTATCCTGCAATTGTATTTTCTCCCCTGATATTTTCTTTCTGTATAGTTCCCTCATATATGCAGCACCCCACATACCTCCGGATGCTCCAGTCATGAGCACTGCATTTTTAAATATTCTACCTTTGGTTTTGGCATCCAATTCTTGTAAAACAGCTGTTGTCCATAATGCAGACCTTACTCCACCCCCACTGAAACATAAAACCACCATTTTGGGCTTGTAGGATGGATCTTTAGATGTAAATTTAGATCTCCATTTGTTTAAGATGCTTAAAGTAGCAGAGGCATCCTGGTAATAATTTCTAATGGAAGCAATTTCTTCCAATCTTTTATAACTGTATGGCGATACTACAGAATAATCAAGACCATAGGCTGGGTTTGTAAAATTCAGATATCCTCCTTTCATAAGAGCATCAAAACTAATGAGAATCACTATGATAGCAATTGTTCTCCATTCATTCAACCAGAAAGTTAAGGCCCCCATCAAATTGGTTATCACTGACATTAAAATAAACAAAGAGGCCGCTGTTGGAATCCTGAAATATGAGATTTGAACCAGATATCCCATCATGATTAGTATGGAAATAATAAGAGCTTGAATCAATAACATATTTAAATGATTCTGCCTGAAAACATGAGAAAGCTGTTGTGCATTATAATGACTTACATCCCGAACTACTCTGGTAGATAAGGTTTCGGTTAGGTAGGTTTCCACCCGAACTGCTTTTCTTTTAAATTCAAAATGATCTATATCTGCTTTTGCGTTCAAAAAAGGAAACTTCTTTTGCACACTCCTCGTCCAGGCAAAAGCATTTTGAATACTATCTATATCTGAATTCGTTAATTTAAAATAGAGAAAACTCATACCCAATGCCATACTAAAACCTAAAACCAATCCCAAAACTAAAAACACAACTTTGGCATGTGGAGCAAACTCATTAAACCATTGAAATTGAATTAATAAAAAAACATAAGAAAAAATGAATAGAAGGGGGATCAAAAAGTTATTGATGCTATACTTGAAATAGGGCCGATTTAATGAAGCAAGAAAAGGAAATCTCTTTGAATTCAAAATATAGGTGGTGGTATTCCAGGACAAATAAAACATTCCCATCGTAAACCCGATTATCGTGTAACCTGCAAATCCTACCTCGCCTAAATACTCCGCATCTAAAAAGAAAAAACGGCAACCCAAACTAGATCCGAGATAGCCAAATAAAAATCCGAATAAAATAATCCATAATACAGCCAGTAAAAGATTATACCTCAAATGTATCAATACTATTTGCCATGGAAAGGAAAACCATATATTTCTAAAGAAAGCGAGCATTTTCATTTTTGATATTAGATCAATTTCTCTATGCGAAGAATTTGTTTCTCGTATGTACGATTTAAAGCGAATTGTTGTCTTCTAAGTTTTAAATCTTCACGATTCCAATTAGGAAGAGATTGACTTACTTCTTGAAATAATTGAGGTAAATCTTCATTTTCCTCAACTGTTGCAACCAATTCTTTTTGATCTTGAAATTGCAGTGTTTTACTGGCCACCACTACATTTCCTGAACTTAAATACTCTATAATTTTAGCTGGGTTAGCTACTTGATTGAGATATTGCGAGGTATCGTAACAAACCAAAAACATATCCATTGTCTGTAAAATTTCCGCAGCTCTTACCGTCATCAAACTACCATACAGCCTGACATTAGGCGAAGACATCAGAAACTCTATAAAGGGATCTTCCCATGTTTTTGCACCTGATTCAGCCAGGTTACTATCTTTTACAAATGGTCCAATCAAATGAAACTCAACAATTGGATTTTCTTTGATAATCTTTTCAAAAGTTACTGTATCAATATATTTGTTTTGCAGATTACCCAAATAACCACACCTAATTCTACCCGTGGCAAATTGGGTGTTGGCCATAATCAAGTCCAATTTTTGAATTGCTTCCGTATGAGCATTACTGAGTGCATGATGAAATAAAACTTTACTTGAGGTAGAGGCTTTCACCTTTTCCAACAAGGGTAAAGACATACCAATGCAAAGATTCACGGAATTAGCTATCTTGATTATTTGAGATTCATTGTAAATTTCTTCCTCCAGACTTAAAATCTTAGGAATTTCCTTGCCAAAAAGTTCATAATCTGTAAATCTGTTTTGATCAAAAGACCAGATGAGATCGATTTTCCTTTGAATTAATTTATAAATATTATCAATTTGATTTTGCTCAGAATTAGCCTGAATCAGACCAAACAAATAAGTAATTGGCTTTAAATCAACGATGTATAGATTCCTGGAAAATTCAGTTACTGCATTTTCTTTTGAAAATGGATTTAAAAAAAATACTACATTCCCTAATTTAGCCAATTCTCTAGCATAATGCTGCCTGGCCGGAAAGCTTACATCCCAGGCAGTTGGCGAAATAATAAGAATATTTTTTGATCTTAATTCCATGAAAAAGAATCTGATAGAACGATTCTGTGAACAAAATTAAATTTAATTATTCAATATAGCAAAACAAAAAATAAAATCAAACAGATTCTACACAAACAACCCCCTCTTCATTCCTTTGATACTTCCAACCAGATTCAGAACAGATTGCCAAGCCATTCTCATCAAAATGCAAAGAAACCCCATGTGCACTCATCCAACCTTTTCTACGCGCAGGATTTCCCATCCATAATTCATAGGCCCCAACAGTTTTTGTAACCACAGCACCTGCACCTATAAAAGCATAGGGCCCGATATCGTTACCACAAACAATAGTGGCATTTGCCCCTATTGTTGCTCCCCTTCCAACACGTGTACGTTGATATTCACTTTGCCTGTTTACTGCAGATCTTGGATTAATTACATTGGTAAATACCATTGATGGCCCCAAAAAAACATCATCTTCACAAATAACTCCCGTGTAAAGGGAAACATTGTTTTGGATCTTTACATTTGAACCCAATTCCACTCCATTGGCAATAAAAACATTTTGACCTATGTTACAGGCTTTTCCGATTTTAACTTCAGGCATTACATGAGAAAAATGCCATATTTTAGAATTTGCTCCAATCTCTGCACCTTCATCAATAACAGCAGTGGGATGAACAAAATAATCATTCATATGCTTACATTAGTAGGTTAATTATACTAAAGTACATTTATGTGCAGAATTTTTTAAACTTTTCAAATTCAATTTTGGCAACAACTCTATTTTTAATCCGACCCACATATTTTCAGTTTAATCGAGAAACTGCAAAATCGAATTCATTTCAAAAAATGAATACAAGCACATCCAACTTGATCACACACAATGAAGCTGTTAAAGAGTGTAATACCTTTCACAATAAATTAATTGAAAATCTGATTCAGGTTGAAATTGCCAACCAATCCGAATTGACAAACAGCCCTGATGCTATCTATCCAAACAATTGGTTTTCAACAGATATAGAAAAAAATTTAATCCTATATCCTCTACACTCCCAATCCAGAAGAACAGAACGGGCAAAAGATCTGATTAACTATCTATGTCAAAAATTTAACTATTCAATAGATGACTCCTGGATTTCCGCAGAGCAGGAAAACAAATTTTTAGAAGGAACTGGAAGTATGGTCTTAGACCGAAAAAACAAAATTGCTTTCGCTGTTCCATCTCCTCGCACCTCAATTGATTTATTTAATCTGTGGTGCGAAAAATATAAATATGAGGCTATTGTTTTCAACTCTTTTGATAGTAAAAACAAACCGATATATCATAGTAATGTCATTATTTCCATTCTTGAACATTTCGTTTTGCTGGGCAGCCATCAAATAAATACTCAAGATCTAAGCAGAATTTCAGACTATGCCCATAAAACAGAAAAAGAAATAATTTTATTAAACCCTGATCAGATCAAATCTTTTGCAGCTAATGTAATTGAAATCAAAAATGTAAATCAAGTACCATGCCTGATACTCTCAACCCGCGCTCTTGCATCCTATACAAGAGAACAAAAAAGAAAACTTGAAAGACATCTGCAGTTTGTACATAGCCCGCTTAGTACAATTGAAAATATTGGAGGTGGGGGTGCAAGATGTATGGTTGCCGAACTTTACTGATTCAGGTACTCTAAAAATTGAATCAAATCAGGGTATTTTTCCTTCCAGATATCAATCTCTTCTTTTTTTAGTGGAAATCCATCCAGATATGCCTTCGGTTCTATGTTTTTCAAATGCAACTCATCCAAAGTTTCCTTTATCCATAAAATAGCCTCGAAATTATGAGTTAATCCAACAAAATATCTCAACTCAGGATTAATCGGATCTTTTTCACACGAAAGATCTGGCATTTGATCAATATTAACATTTGACAAAGGCTCTACACCTCTGTAAATTAAAAGTTTATATGAAATACCCTCTAACCTTTCATCGTATTCTGCTGCAGTAACAGATTGCTTGTCTGATCCAATAGCGGGTCTTTTTGTCTTGAGCCAAAGGGGCGAATAAACACTGTTTTTAAATTCGAAATCAAGGCGATTGTTTACTCGGTATCCCAAGGAATCTTTCTGACCCGCAGCGTCTAATATCCTTGCAATATTGTATTGATCTGCACAACCTCTGAGA
Organism: uncultured Saprospiraceae bacterium; assembly: GCA_964574485.1. Classification (GTDB taxonomy): domain Bacteria; phylum Bacteroidota; class Bacteroidia; order Chitinophagales; family Saprospiraceae; genus Saprospira. The sequence continues at coordinate 13,228 of CAZNNX010000080.1, forward strand.
AGAATACGATCTTTTTCAACTCCGTTACCAATTAATTTTTGTGCCAGTAAATCTGCCTGTTGCACTGTAAAGAATAATCCATTTTCCTCAACAGCGCTCAAATTACCATGCCCGGTAATAATAATTTTCAATTCTTTATTTTCCAACATGGCCTTCAATAAACTTTGATAAGAATATTGAAAAGCAGATTCTATACTACCATCCAGATCATTATACAGAAAACTGGGAATCGTTATATAGGATCTACTTGCAGAATCATAGGTAATTTGATTTTCTTCAATGGAAACAGAGTTGTTTACCAAAGGGTCTTGGGTATCAGGCTCTTTCTCTTTTAAGAAATAATCTGTAAACACACTGTCTGTATTAGAAATCATCTCGTTCAGATTCTGCCTGAAATAAACAGTATACAGATCTAACCTACCCTGCCCATTTGGTCGTACAGAGGAAAACAAAGCTTTATTTGAAGCATTTAAAAATTGAAAATATATATCGTCTCCTGCAGAATTTATATTTTTACCTAATGATTGAGGCAAGTTCCATAGCATCTTTTTGGTATCAAATTCAGACTTAAAAATATCATAACCCCCCATTGAATTATGGCCTGTTGATGAAAAATAGAG
>CAZNNX010000081.1:0-13693 GCA_964574485.1 uncultured Saprospiraceae bacterium
GGTCTCCTTCTACAGCTCTTTCTTCAACCACTGGTTCGCAAATCATAGCTTCTCCATTGAAAACAAGAGTGTATAGGGTCGATGGTACTGATGCTAACGGTTGCTCCGCAACATATACTGTAACTGTAACGGTAAGTCCACTTCCAGTGGTAGATTTAGGTCCTGATAAAGCGCTATGCCGGGGAGGGATTAATCAATTGGACGCAGGTGTATATGGAAGTTCCTATCTTTGGAGTAATGGTAGAACGACACAACAGATCACTGTAACTCAAAGTGGAAATTATTCTGTAACTGTGACAAATGCTCAGGGATGTACAAAATCTGACACAGTTCAAATCACCTTCAAACGTTGTAGAGTGGTGACAGATATTGCCGTAAACAGAGTAATTAATGAAGAGAATCCAGTTGTTTTAAAGGATAATATTGATTTTCTGACTGCGTACCCCAACCCATTTTCGAATCAGATCACTATTGAAGTTACTGATTTTACAGCGGGTGAGAAGGTATTTGTTAGGGATGCCCTGGGACGGATAATAGAGGAAATTACATTGCAGGGTCGGGTTACTCAACTTGATACCATGCTTTGGCCTGCAGGGATGTACTGGTTGAGTTTTGAGGATTTGAACAAGGAACCTGTTAAAATGGTGAAAATAAACTAACTGAATATTTTCTTAAACATTCCAAAAAAGGAACTTGCTTTTTGCAGTTTTTTAGAAAGCTCCTTGACCATCAAATGAAAACCAGAATTGTCTTTAGCGTAAGCATCTAAAGTTTTTAATAATTTTTGTTGGGATAATGAATTGCCTATGGCAATGGTAAGGCATTGTTCGTAATATTCACATGTTGGATGATAGGAAACCAATATTTGGTGATCAAGTAAATATTGGAATAGCTTTCTGGCATCCTGAACCTGAATGAATACAAATCCAGCCTCGCTGTGAAAAATTTCCTGTACAAAATTTTTTTCTGATAAAAACTGGATCAATTCTTTTTTCAGTTCAAGGGTTTCATTGATTGATCTTTCTCTCTTTTCCGGAAAGGTTAAAGCTAAACAGGCCATATCTATAACTGTTTTGCTAAAGGCATCCATTTCTGCAAATAGTGGAAGGTATTTTGTAATTTCAGCACTTGAAATACTGTAACAATAACCTATTCCTCCCAAGCCCCATTCGTAGGCAAAACTTTTGATAATAATAAGATTGGGGCAGGTATCTAAAAGAGAAATGCAGGAATCTACCTGTGCATAACCGAGAAATCTTTCATCTGCGATCACGATACCTTCAAATGTTTCACATATTTCCAGAATATCAAAGAGTCGAAGGGGAATTCCACTTATGTGATTAGGATGACTGAGATAAAGCAATTTTCCCTCTCCGAAGGAATTGGAGTGGAATGCTGATTTTTGTACTTGAAAAAGAAGATTCAGTGGAATTTCCAAATGATTGATCTCAAATTGAATACAAGATTTTTTTAAGTAATGGCTTGAAGGTCCGAGATGATAAAAGCTTTGATTTTTTTCCGTGAAACAAGAAAAAATCTGCGTAATCATTTCTGAATATGCTTGCGCAATATGAATTTGATTTTCAGGTATTTGATGAAAGGAAGAAAGTTCTTTTTTTAATTTGAACAGATGCGCTGGATCAGCCCATTCACTAAAATCTTTTTCAGAGCCTATGTTGGCTTTGGCCGCAAATACCTTATCTAACCTGCTGAGAGGTTCCGTTCTTTCTGAAAGATTAAATTTGTCCCGAGGTAGGCTTTCTAAGGTCAAAACCCTTTGACTTAGACATTGAGAAACATGAAAAGAAGCGGATTTCATACTTTACAAGGATTGATGCCAAAGAAGTAAAACAGAAAAGGCATCCATGGCTTTAGACGCAGAGATGAGTTGTTTCGCCCAAAGATGTATTTGGTCCTTTTTGTTTTGAGCTATTAAGTTTTGCAATTCCTCATTATTTTTCCATGTCAGAAGAATTTCCTCTGAAGGAAAATGGAGGAGGGAAGCAAGTGAGGCCAGATCATTTCCGGTAAGGATATCCGACTCTTTAAAGCTTTGGGGCAATTTATCAAATCCCATGGCCATTTGCTCTGGCTCTTGAAACAAGCTAAACAAAGCATCTCCGCTGGCTCTAACATAATAAGCCCTGCCCAATCTTCCCACGAGATCCAATTTGTTTGGATCAATCCGATTGTTGGCATCAATTACATTTTCGTTGATATGAATTAATTGTACCTCGCAAATGATTAAATGACCTGCTCCACCATGTTCACCCATAGTGATAATTTCTTTCACCTTACATTCAAAGTGTACGGGAGATTCTTTGACACGAAAGGGCTTTACCGTTTCGGAAGGAAGGGGGCTAAGTCCGGATTTTTCAAATTCGCTAATGTCAGCATCATAATTGACACTGGCAATGGTCATTTGTTTTACGATATCATAGTTAACTACATTTACAACGACTTCGCGAGTTGCTTCGGCATTGTGCAGGGTATCTTTGGTTGTGTTATCCTGTACTCTTCTGTTGGAAGAAAAAACGAGGATGGGTGGGTTGGAGCTAAAAGCATTAAAAAAGCTGTAGGGAGCTAGATTTGCAACTCCGTTTGCATCCATTGTACTCACAAAAGCTATGGGTCTGGGGGCTATAGCTCCCACAATAAATTGATGCAAATCCTTGATCGCAGTTTGCGAAGGGATAATTTTTCTCATAAGTTAAAGTCCTTTCTATTTTCTCAAATCCTAATGAGTGACAAAGATATGATTAAATCCAAATCAAATGGGGGAAAAAGTTCAAAATTATAATATACCCAAGTGGAATTAAACATTTTATGTAGTTCGACTCTGGATGACAATATCAAGTTCAAGGACGCTTAGGTCAGTAAAACAAAATTATACAAGATTACAAATTTGGTAAAATGGTTGTAGAGTCAGATTTAAGAATCAGTATATTTTTTAAAGTTGTTCAAAATGGCCTGCCAACCGTTTTGTTGTAATTCTATAGAATTCTCATTTTCGGGATCAAATGTTACAGTAACTTCTGTTTGTCCATTAACCTCTACAAATTCAACTTTTGCTAGTCTCCCTCCAAATTCGTAAGTAAAATTTTCGCCTTCGTTAATATCTATATAAACTGCATTAAAGTCAAATCCATAACTTCCATCTTTTGCTTCCATCCTTGCGATGTATCGTCCCCCAACCCTTATCTCATTGGATGCAAAAGGACAATGCCAACTAGAATCAGCAAAATTCCAATTGATTATATGTTCTGGTAAGGTATAATAATCCCAGACTTTCTTTTTGCTAGAAGAAATATTAACTTTTACTATAATTTTTTGGTTATTCATTTTTTGAGTTGTTTGTTATTTTAAGCGGGTCAATTTACCTTTGTTTTTGACAATGTTTTTATAGTCCCATTGAATTTCTGTAGATTTTTTGAGCCAACGTTCTAGGTCCTCTCTAATAACTTCAGAAATTTCATTGTAAAATATAGAAGCATCTTTAAATTTCAAACCTTTTACATTTAGATTTTTTTCTTTAAAATCTGCACCACTCCAGAACATTAATCTGATTCCTTTTTTTTGTTTTGAGTATCCTACGATAGGGTTGCCATCCAAAAACCATACAGGGTGTGCATGCCAAATCTTACTTTCAGCCTTAATTAAGTATTCATTGATTATTTTTGCAAGAAGATTACAAATCACTTGATTTTCAATGGACTGCTTTTGATTGTATTTACTTATAGTTTCCATCATTTATAAAAGAACTTAAATGTAAGCATCTATTATTTAAGATGATTACAAAAGCTCAAACTGAGTGAAATGGTGTGTAATGTGTTTTGAATGTAGTCGTGTCCACTGGGTATGATTTAGCGGGCCATAATAAGGATGAATCTGTGTTAGGCCAGGGGTAGATTCGTATAATTCCTCAAATTGCAAATATATGTCAAGGTATTCTTTTACCGCCAATTCCAATGTTTCATTTCTCAAAGGGGTATCTGGTAAAGCAAAGGGCACTAGAATGTCTTTTGCCATGGGTTTGTCAGTTTCTAAAAAGCGTAACATCCCCGGAATTTTGTCTTCCGGAATCAATACAAATTGAGGATTTTTACCGCAAGCTATTAAAAGTGTATCTGTTAGGTGTTCAACCATACGTTGCGCCGACATTTTACCCCAAAGCGGTTTTGATTCTGAGGTTAATTTTCCAAAATAAGGTAAAAGAGTATCTAATTCGGTGTTTAAAAACATAGCTTTGTCTTTTGAACTTCAAGATATTAAGAGTTTTTGGCACTACCTGAATATTTAGTTTTTTTTCTAACCTAAAATGGTTCCCCAAACTAATCTGCCTCTTATTACACATTGATAATGTATGATTTTCCAGGGCAGAAACTATTTTATACTGACCAGCGATCTAAAATCGCTTTCACTCGTTTCTTTCAAAACCAAAGTCTTATTTTCATTTGCTTTGATGGTAAAACTGGAACTGTAGCTAAATGTTTTTTTCTCTTTTATAGTGTAAGCGATTAATCTCACCTGAGCGCCCAAGGGAATATCATGAAATACATTATTGTATGCTTTGCCCAAATCTAGATAATTGTTCTTGATCACGCTGTTTATGTCAGTAAAAATAAGGTATAGATTGGCTACCTCTATCTTGTCTGAAGAGGGGAAGCTAATCGTTAAGTTAGTGTTTGTTGTATTATCTAAAAAATAGTCACAATTAATCCAACCCAATTGACTCAATTCAATTTCAGCATATAGTCGGTCTGCAATCTCAATCTCCTCAGGTGTTGCAATTCTGGATCCCCGACAATTAATATTTCCACATGACGAGCACTTAATTGAATCTATTTTTGGCTTTTTCTCAAATTTTTTTGGACTTGGATTCCAATTCATTTGACCTAAACTGTCTCTTTGGCCATAAAATAAACTCATTTGAATTTCAGTAAGTTTTGGAAATTCAACCTTCAGGGTTTTACCCTCTTTTAATCGCACAGACTTTCCATTTGATTTCATATTGATAAAATAAGATCCACCAGACACAAGAAGTTTTCCATTTGAAACAGTTTGAGTATTCGTTCTAAACATTTGATACTGATCTGTTAACTCCTTTAACTCAATATCAATATTACCTTTGATTTCCTCACCATTTTCCGTTATTAAATCAGCTGGATTAATAATCAAAACCGTTCCTTTTTCTCCAACAACCTTGATCAAACTATCCGAAGCAATTTTAAAAAATTGAGAAGGTTCTTCATGCTTTTTCAGTATGTCATTCAGTATCTCAGATTTTGACCTGCTCTCCGTTTTTATTGTTGGCTTGCAACTTGTAAGTGACAAAATCACTAATACGAATATGCTTACTATGCTGTTTTTCATTTTGTAAATATAATTAGGGAATAAAAGATTGAGGTTAACAATCTAATATACAAACATTTTGTAAAAAAAACTAGGGAACTTTCTTCAGATCAACTGCTATAGCTTTACATACATTTCATGTCGTCCAAAAATCAAGAGTCAATTAATCTCTACAGTAAAGGGCAAGAAAATATAAAGCACTTCTTGCAGGAATGCCTTTGTAGGGGAAGATCAAATACAACAATGGTGGAAAATCAGCGGGGCACTTCGTAGCTATATTCTGCTACTTTGCCTTTCACATGCTCAAAATGCTTGAGTAAAATGGGTAATTCTTCCTTGTAATTGCCTGTAGGCCAGAATGCTTCTCCAAATCGAACTTCCTTATGCTCAAAATCAAATGCCACAGGAACAATAGGTACTCCGGCGCTTAGGGCAATATAATAAAATCCTGATTTCAACTCGGTCACCTTTTTACGGGTACCCTCTGGTGCAATGGCTACTCTGAATATTTCTTTTCTTTTAAAAATAGCAGCCATGGCTTCAACTTTGTTTAACCCCCCTGTTCGGTCCAAGGGTTCTCCTCCCATCCACCTAAAATAGCCACCCAGAGGAAAGCGAAACAATTCTTTCTTGGCAATAAAGTGCATATCCAAACCCAAAATAGCACGGGTAAATACTCCCAGATAGAAGTCATGCCAACTGGTATGCGGCATAATCATTAATACACATTGTTTGAGTTCAGGTGGAAAATATCCCGTAATTTTCCATTTCATCCACTTTATAAAAATAAGATTATACAGCCACTTTCGCATACAATTCAGGTTTGGATTCAAAGTTGAAAAAAAAAATCAAATTAAAGAACCTTTACCTACTTAAGTTTTAAAAGCAGAAGAATGACTTGAATCATCCCTTGCAGGGCTTAGGATTCTCTTCTTTATTTTGTAAAGCATAGTTTATGTTGTAATTTAGCGACTAATTTTCAAAAACTTAGCTATGAACTCATCTTTTAAAGGTAAAACTGTATTGATAACTGGTGCCAGCAGGGGAATAGGCAAAGCCATCGGATTGCGACTTGCCAAAGAAGGTGCAAACATCATCGTAGCTTCAAAAACTACAGAAGTTCATCCTAAATTAGAAGGTACTATTTTTAGTGCTGCAGATGAAATGATTCAGGCTGGCGGTCAGGCCCTCGCTCTGCCCCTGGATGTAAGAGAGGAAGAAATGGCTGCTCAGGTGGTTCAAAAAGCTGTAGAAACTTTTGGAGGAATAGATATTCTGGTGAACAACGCCAGTGCGATTAGTCTTACCCCCACAGCTTTTACAGAAATGAAACGCTATGATCTGATGCATGCAGTGAATGTGAGAGGTACCTTTCTCATGTCTAAACTTTGCCTCCCTCATTTAAAAAAATCTGAGAATCCACATATCCTCAATTTGTCACCTCCATTACATATGGAATCCAAATGGTTTTCCTCTCATGTAGCTTATTCAATGACCAAATTCGGAATGAGTATGTGCGTTTTGGGTATGTCTGAAGAATTCAAAGATGATCGTATAGCGGTGAACGCATTGTGGCCAAGAACAACCATTGCAACGGCTGCAGTAAAAAATTTATTGGGAGGAGATGCTATGATTCAGGCCTCAAGAACACCAGAGATTATGGCTGATGCCGCTTATTTTATCTTGCAAAGAGAAAGTAGTGAATGTACAGGTAATTTTTTCATAGATGACGAAGTGTTGACCATGGAGGGTGTTTATGATTTTAGGAAATATGCTGTTGATCCGAATGTGAAACCTATGCCCGATTTTTTTGTCTAAAATTAAATTTATAAAGAACCAAATTAAATTAAAGAATATGATACAAGAAGAAGTTTTACCCTTACTGGGTACTGATCATATCGAGTTTTATGTAGGCAATGCCAAACAATCCGCGATTTACTATCAATATGCCTTTGGATTTGAATTGATTGCCTATGCAGGTTTGGAAACTGGTATGAAGGAATATTGCTCCTATGTCTTACAGCAAGGAAAAATTAGATTGGTACTTACTACTGCGCTTAACGATTCCCATCCGGCAGCAGATCATGTGAAAATACATGGAGACGGCGTACATTCCCTTTCTCTTTGGGTTGATGATGCAAGAGCTTCCTACGAATCAGCCATGTCAAGGGGTGCTGTATCCGCATTCGAACCTAAGGTATTACAAGACGCCAACGGGGAAGTTGTGATTTCAGCAATCAAAACCTATGGCGAAACAATTCATACCTTTGTTGAGAGAAAAAATTATAAGGGTCCATTCATGCCTGGATTTATAGCCAAAACAAGCTCAATGGAAATTAAACCTATTGGACTTAAGTTTGTCGATCATTGTGTAGGCAATGTGGGTTGGGGTGAAATGAACCAATGGGTTGAATTCTATCAAAAAGTAATGGGTTTCAATTTGTTGATTACCTTTGATGACAAGGATATTTCCACAGAGTATACTGCTTTGATGAGTAAAGTGGTAAGCAATGGAAATGGATATGTAAAGTTTCCAATCAATGAACCAGCCGAAGGAAGGAAAAAATCTCAAATTGAAGAGTATATAGATTTCTACAAAGGAGCAGGGGTACAACATATTGCTGTGGCAACGGACGATATTATCTTTACTGTTGCTGAGTTGAGAAAAAGGGGGGTAGAATTCTTGTATGTCCCCGATAACTATTATGAGGATGTTCTTGATCGAGTAGGGGATATCAAAGAAGATTTAGAAACACTCAAGAAGTTGAATATTCTGATAGACAGAGATGAAGACGGATATCTTTTACAGTTGTTTACCAAACCTGTTCAAGACAGGCCCACGGTATTTTTTGAAATCATACAGCGTGCTGGTGCCAAATCATTCGGCAAGGGTAATTTTAAAGCATTATTTGAATCTATAGAGAGAGAACAGGAGCTGAGAGGCACTCTTTAAGTAAATAAATCTCTTTGATGCGGAGATTGTTGAAACTATATTTTGTTTTATTGACAAATTTTCCAAATTTTGTGCACCTATTAATTAGGTGCATTTTTTTTGGAGAGGTGCCAGAGTGGTTGAACGGGCACGCCTGGAAAGTGTGTGAACGTGATGAGCGTTCCGCGGGTTCGAATCCCGCCCCCGCTACCAAAGATTTTTATTCCTTTTTTTCAATAATTATATATTTTTGTCAAAATCTCCTCCTATTGTCCTCTCCTTTTTGTTTCGTATTCATTTTTAAAACAAAGAAATTTTCAAAACAGTAAATTAATCCCATTATGAGAAAATTGTTCACACTGCTTTTTGTATTTATGTTAGGCTTAGGCGCCTCAAACAACGCAGTATTTGCTCAAAATCAAACACAATTCTTAGCTTTCCAGGACGCTACTGATACCTCTGCTGCAAGTCAAGAAGCACCTGCAACAACTGAAACTACAACTGAAGAGAAAAAGGAAGAGGGTCCAAAAACTACTTTTTTCCAAATGGTAAAGAAATATTACATTGACGGTGGTTGGGAATTTATGAGTTTGGTATTAATTACTTTGATATTTGGATTAGCTGTTGCTATCGAAAGAGTTATCACTTTGTCCTTAGCTACCGTTAACACAGCAAAACTATTGGAACAATTGGAAGCTAAAATCAAGGCAAATGATATTGAAGGTGCAAGACAAATTTGTTTGGCTACTTCCGGACCAACTGCTGAAGTTTTAGGTGAAGGTTTAAGAAGAGTGGATGATGGCATTGATGCTGTCGAAAAGGCAATAGTTTCTAATGGTAGTGTTCAAACAGGTTTATTGGAGCAAGGGTTGGTATGGTTAGCTCTATTCATTGCTTTAGCACCGATGTTAGGATTCTTGGGTACGGTTATCGGTATGATTTTCGCTTTTGATACAATTCAGGCTTCTGGTGATATCAAGCCAGACGAAGTAGCAGGTGGTATCAAAATCGCTTTGATTACAACTGTATTTGGTTTGATTGTAGCGATGATTCTTCAGATTTTTTACAACCTGATCACTTCCAAAGTAGATTCTCTTACCAATAAAATGGAAGATGCAACTATCAGTATGATTGATATGTTGATCGACAATGGTTATGCCAATGGCAAAAAATCTTAATTCATTTAAGTTAACAATCTAATTTGGATTTATTTATGAAAAAAGCTTATTTGTTCTTAAAGAAAAATGGCATAAGTATAAGTTTTGTAGTAGGTGCTGTCTTATCTGTACTTAGTATATTTGCTATTTCTTCAGGTTTGCCGGAAGGCGCCACTATGGAGGATTTGTATGCAACTAATATTTTTGATCCTGCCATTTATATCAGCTATGCGTTGATTATACTTACCACAATAGCAGCCTTGGTTGGTCCTATGGTTTATACCATTAAATATTTCAAAGATTCTTTCAAATCTTTGATCATGGTTGTTGCTGTAGCTGCTTTATATTTTATTTCTGTTGCCATGGGAGCTACACCTTCCAAACAAGAATTGGTTTTCTTTCAGGGAGTTGACAATCAGCATTTAACTGCAGATACTGTTGCTTACATCGACGGATTAATGATTTTTACTGGCATTACCATTATGTTAACCTTAGGTTCGCTCATCTTCATGGGAGTTTGGGGCTTTATTAAACAAAGATAAACCATACATATGGCAGATAAAAAAATACCTGAGATCAATGCCGGTTCTATGGCCGATATTGCATTCCTACTATTGGTTTTCTTTCTTGTGACAACCACTATTCAGAGTGATGCAGGTTTGTTTCAACAGTTGCCTCAATGGGTGGAAGATATGGAACAAGATCCCAAACCTAAGAATGAGCGCAACGTATTACAAGCCATTGTAACTTCAAGTAATCAGCTCATTTTAAAAATGGGAAAGGATGGTTCTCAATTGAATTATGAAATTGATAACTTAAAAGAAAGATGTATTGATTTTCTAACCAATAATGACAGAAATCCAAATTGGTCAGAAAAGATGACAAAGGCTGTTATTCTGATTCAAAATGATAATGGTACTTCCTATGAAACTTATTTAAAAGTGATGAATCAGATTCAGGCTGCTTACAATACAATTTGGGAGCAGGCCTCTAAAGAAAAGCACGGCGTTTCTTATGAAGCTTTGAATGAAGATCAGAAACTCGAAATTCGTGAAGCTTTTCCTAAGGTTGTTTCAGAAGCAGAAGCTACCAAGTTTGGAAAAGACAAATAAGTACTTTTAAAAAAAAACAAAAAGTATGTCAAAATTTAAAAACAATAAAAAGAGTAAAGAATTACCACCCATTAGTACAGCATCTTTGCCTGATATTGTATTTATGCTATTGTGTTTCTTTATGGTGGTTACCAAGATGAGAGAATCAGATATTAAGGTGAGAACAAAACTCCCGCAAATTTCTGAATTGAGAAAGATTGAAAACAAATCTTTAAATAGTTTTATTTTCATCGGCCCACCATCGAGTCAATATCAGGAATTAATGGGAACAGCTCCAAGAATTCAGCTGAATGATGCTTTTGCCAAACCTACTGATATCATGCAATTTGCATCTGCGAGAAGAGTAGAAGTTCCACCTGCCAAACACAACGAAATGACTGTTTCCATGAAAGTGGACGGAGAAGTTAAAATGGGTTTGGTTACAGATGTAAAGACGGAATTGAGAAAAGCAAACATGAGAAGGTTACTTTATATCGCAAATAAAAAGAGTGATAAATAATATTCACTGCTATATCTTATTAAGCTTCTCTTTTTTGGGAAGCTTTTTTTATTTTCAAGAATAAAAAGCTACAAAAATGTCAAAAAAACAAAATAAAGCCCCTTCTGGAAAAGAAACTAAAACCCAAACAAAACATCAAGAAATTGCAACGAAAACGCCAACCCTGATTGTTGACCTCTTTGAAGCCGTTTTACAGAAAAAGACCCTCTTTTTATTTTTGGGTCTGATTGGTATTATTTTGTTTTTTATTTTTGGATCCTTCTTATTTGGCGATCGACTTTTCTTATTTAAGGATATTGGCAGTGATACAATCAATTTATTCTATCCCCGTTTATATCATATTGCAGACTACCTAGAAAATCAAGGATTACCCAAATGGTCATTCAGTGACGGAATGGGTCATAATATTTTACCTACAAGTATTGGAGACCCTTTCAATTGGTTGTTGTATGCTATGGGTAAAGAAAATCTAGCCTATGGGATAGTCTGGGTAGAGTTACTTAAATTTATGGCAACAGGTGTTGTCTTTTATTTATTTCTGAGAAGTCTTCAACTTACCTTCCACAGTTCATTAATCGGGGGGCTCTTGTATCCCTTTTCAGGGTTTATGCTGGTAGGTAGTGGCTGGTATGTATTTAGCACGCAAGGCTTATATATTGCCTTGCTTTTGCTGGGTTTTGAGCAGCTTTTTCAAAAAAACAAATGGACTGTTTTTGTAATTTCAGTTTGCTTGATTGGACTCAATTCTCCCTTTGATCTGTATTTAAATGTGATCCTGCTTTTTGTCTATAGCAGCTTGCGTATGGTTGATACTTTTGGAAGTCAATGGACAAAATATTTTAAAATTTATTTTACGATGTTGGGCTTGGGTCTTTTAGGTGTTATGATGAGTTCAGTTATGCTGATCAGTAGTGTAGATCAAATACTGAATAGCCCACGTGTTTCAGGGGAAGCCTCTTTTTTTGATAAATTAAGTGCGCAATCTCCATTTTCGTGGGTCGATCAAAGACAGTACCTAACCATAATTGCCAGACTTTTTTCCAATGATTTATTAGGTGATGCGAGTTTTGATATCAACACAAGAATGCTTCATTTTACCGGTTGGACAAACTACCTGGAGGCACCTGCTCTCTATTCCGGATTAGCTACTTTAATTTTACTGCCACAGGCTATTGCGCTAAGTCAGGGAAGAAAGAGAATTCTTTTTATTGTAGGTCTTTTATTGGTTTTTTTACCTTTGTTCTTTCCTTACCTTAGGTATGCTTTTTGGCTTTTTTCAGGCGATTATTACAGGACCTTTTGTCTCTTTTTCTCTTTTGCCTTAATATATGTAGCAGTTCACGCTATGGACTTGATTTACCAGCAGCGTAAAGTAAATCTTGTAGTCCTAATTGGGACAGTTTTTTTCTTGATTTTATTGTTGTTTATTCCCTTTCAAGATATTCAGGAGAAAAACTTTAATGTAATAGATGGAAGTCTTAGAAATATTATTGTCATGTTCCTTTTGGCGAATAGTTTTGTAATTGCAGGACTTGGATTTAATGATTACAGACAAACTGCAAGAATTGCTATGATAGGACTTTTGTGTTTGGAAATTATCATGTCGGGGACCTACACCTATAGTGGTGCAAGACAAGTAATAACAAAATCGGAATTCAATAAAAAAGAGGGATACAATGATTATACCAGAGATTTGACCAGAAAATTAAAAAAATCAGATTCAGATTTTTATCGAGTTTCAAAGTATTACCAGTCGGGTGTAGCGATGCATGGAAGTATGAACGATGCTAAGATTCAGGAATATTTTGGCTCAATGTCATATCAATCTTTTAATCAAAAAAATTATATTAGGTTTTTGGGTGATTTAAATATTATAGATCCTAAAGTGGAAGACCAAACCAGATGGGCCAAAGGTCTTCAAGAAACTCCTTTGGTGCAAATTCTTTGTTCTTATAAATACATGCTGGGAAAAACAAATATTCCAAATTTTCCAGGTTATCAACCCTTTGATAGTTTAGGGGATATTAAGGTTTTGAAAAATGATTATTATTTGCCGTTGGGCTTCACTTATGACAGAATAATCGATTCCAGCACCTTCCATCACCTGTCAAAGGAGGCAGGAAGTTTGAAAAAGCAAATTTGTTTGTTAAAAGCTATTGTGATAGATAATGAAAATCTATCTACGTTTAAAAATTTTATGCCCATGGATACGCAACAAATTCAAGTTGCCTATCCTTTGACAGAACTTCAACAAGATGTTGATAATCGAAAGTTGGAGTCTTTTCAGCTGAAAAAATTCAAGGAAAGCCATATTCAGGGTGAAATCGCATTAAAATCTGCTAAAATTTTATTTTTCTCAATTCCTTTTGATCCCTCATGGACGATTCAAGTGAATGGTAAAAATTCTAAATTATTTCCTGCACAATTAGGTTTGATGGGAATTCCCCTAACTGCCGGAACATATAAAATAGAATTGATTTATCAACCTCCTTATTGGAATCTGAGTCTTTTGTTGACAATAGGCTCAACGATTTTATTTTTTGTTTTGTTATTCATTAAAAATAAATTTACCACCAGAAATATATAAATATATGAACTACGAAAACATATTGATTGAAAATCAAAATCAGATAGCAATCCT
>CAZNNX010000082.1:0-3354 GCA_964574485.1 uncultured Saprospiraceae bacterium
GTCATCAAATTTTCAGCAGAAGCAAGCAGAACGCTGGCATTTTTTTTATAGTTTACAGGGCTACATCCGAGTACAATTTCGGTTTGGTCATTTTTGATCTGATTTACCATCTTTTCAATCCAAAGATTGCTCTGGGGTTCACAATCGGCATCGGTGAAAAGAATCCACTCATGATTTGCTTTTTGAATACCTAACAAGATAGCTTCTCTCTTTCCTGCTCTTTTTTTGTTTTCATTGGAATACAGATGAATATGTTTATGACCTTGACAGAATTGTTCGATAAGTGAATAACTTTCATCCGTAGAGCCATCATCTATGAGGATCAATTCAAAACAATGATATTTTTGTCTGATTATCTTTTCTAAATATTTCCTTAGATTTGAGGCCTCGTTACGAAAAACTATTAAAACGGTTACGCTTGGATTTTTTTGTTTGGGGGACAGAGCTCTGTGAAAGCAAATACGTAAGTAAAATGCCAGATAGATGAAAGAAAAAAGGAATACCAGGGAAAAAAATAAAATCATTATATCTGAATGAATTTCAAAATTAATAAAATTGACCCAAATTCTGCAGCAAGAACTGCTGTCTTAACTACAGCACATGGCGAAATTCCAACGCCCATATTTATGCCTGTTGGTACTGTAGGTTCTGTCAAAGCAGTACATCAAAAAGAATTAGTTTCCGATATTGATGCAAAAATTATTTTAGGGAATACCTATCATTTGTATTTAAGGCCTGGCACAGATATTTTAGAACAAGCAGGGGGCTTACATAAATTTATGGGCTGGAATCGTCCGATATTAACAGACTCAGGTGGATTTCAAGTTTTTTCCCTGGCTCACAGAAGAAAAATAACAGAGGAGGGCGCCATGTTTGCCTCTCATATTGATGGATCAAAACATCTTTTTACACCTGAAAAAGCGATGGATATTCAAAGGTCTATCGGGGCAGATATCGTCATGGCTTTTGATGAATGCACCCCTTATCCCTGTGATTATAAATACGCTGAAAAATCGATGCATCTCACACATCGTTGGTTAAAAAGATGTTATGAACATTTTAAAAATACAGATCCTTTATATGGTTATACGCAAGCATTATTTCCAATAGTGCAAGGAAGTGTTTATCCGGATCTGAGAATAAAGTCTGCCGAATTTGTTTCTGAGTTTGGTGATTTTGGCATTGCTATTGGAGGACTCTCCGTAGGGGAACCAACAGAAGACATGTATGCAATGACAGAAACTGTATGTCAAATTCTACCTAAGGAAAAACCAAGGTATTTGATGGGAGTGGGGACACCCGCCAATCTACTCGAGTCAATAGCGCTAGGCATAGATATGTTTGATTGTGTAATGCCAACGAGAAATGCCAGACATGGACTTTTGTTTACCTATCAGGGAAAAATAAATATCAAAAACAATAAATGGAAGGACGATTTTAGTTCCATTGATCCGGAAGCCCTAAATGAGAGCAGCCGAATTTTTTCAAAGGCTTACCTCAGGCATCTGTTCGTAGCAAACGAAATTTTAGGCATGCAAATGGCCTCCATTCATAATTTGAGTTTTTACCTGAGGTTGGTGGCAGATGCAAGACATCACATTGAGGCGGGTACTTTCACCGAATGGAAAAAGCAAATGGTTCCCCAACTGGAAAGAAAACTCTAATTTTTTTGTAAAATACTAAGGTATTTCTTACTGGTAATCGTAGAGCAGGCCTGTTCTATCAATGGGTCAAAAGAAATGGAATTTATGATTCTTCCTTTTTGAAAATGTGTATGCAATACAATTCTTTGCTGTAAATCAAATCTTATTTCTTTTGGAAATTTTTTAATTAATTCAAGGGTTGAGATTAATTTTTTCTTTTTCAACTCTGGAAGTAAATCAAGAACCTTTTTAAATCCTTCTTCTTTTGAAGATGATTCAATTTCTTGTAAGAAATTTAAATTTTTGTCCAGCTGGCTTAACTCAGCATTTTCAGCATACTTTATAAAATCAATAAATTGGGCATCAGTAAATTGAAAATTTGCAGGATCTGCTACTTTATTTTGATTGGTGAATTGCACTGCAAAATTGTATTTGAGTGTTGTGTAAACAGGATCTTTCAATAGAGAATAAAAAAGTTCATTGTTGTTGGATATATCAGGTATAATACCGGCAGCATCCACTACAATTCTACCCTGTGTAGTTTTGAAATTTTCCTTTAAGCTGTCTGCCAATTCTTGTTTTTTTCCGTTTTGATAAAATTTAGATTGAATACATCTGCCGCTGGGTAGATAGTATTTGGATGTAGTTAATTTGACCTTTGCACCATAGGGCAAATCGAAAACATGTTGAACCAATCCTTTGCCAAATGATTTAGAACCCAGGATTACAGCCCTGTCATAATCTTGCAGTGATCCAGCTACAATTTCAGAGGCAGAGGCAGAGGTTTCATTAATGAGCACAATGAGTGGTATGTCTGTATCAATGGGACTTTGTGTTGTTTTATAACTTTTTTCCAGAGATTTATTTGTTCCTCTTGTATTCACAACCAGTGAACCTTTGGGTATAAAAAGAGAGGCGAGTTGAACTGCCTCGTTCAATAATCCACCAGTATTAAATCTGAGATCAAGTACCAATCCTTTTAAATTGGACTTCTGTTTGAGCTCAAGCAAGGCATTTTGTACGTTTTTGGCTGCATTTTCAGTAAATGAGCTTAAAACAATATAGCCTACTTCATTTTTGAGTAGACCATAATAGGGAGTATTGGGCGTGTATATTGTTCCCCTTTTTACAGCAATATCATTTATTTTATTTCCATTTCTTAAAACAGATATGGTAAGAATGGTAGCTTCCAAGCCTCTTGCTTTTTTGCTGAATTCACTCATACTAATACCCTTAGCGTCGATTCCATCCAATGAAGTGATGATATCACCAACTTTTAATCCTGCTTTAGCGGCAGGTCCGTTTTCGTAAAGTTCATCTATTCTGGGATATTCATTAATAATTGATACCTGTGTTCCCAAACCCGTATAGTTTTCAGTCAAAGAAGATTGATATTTTTTAACCTCATCAGCAGGTATAAAATCACAATAGGGATCCATATGCTTCAACATATCCTCCAATCCAGCATAAACCAGCAGTTCAGGGTCCGTTTCATCAACATAGTAGATGTTTACTTCTTTGTAAATATTTGAAAATAGTTCTAAGTTTTTAGCAATTTCAAAATCATCAGTGAGCGTAGTTGCCAATAAAATGATTAAGAAAAAGGGAAGTGAAAGTAGGAGGAAAATCTTTTTCATAGGCCTTACTGATTTGATTTTAGAATGCTTTGAAAACGATTTGGATTATTGAAAAGAGCAATAGCCTGTTGTAC
>CAZNNX010000082.1:3454-13556 GCA_964574485.1 uncultured Saprospiraceae bacterium
AAAAATTGTTTTTTCTCAGCCTCGTTTAACTGAAAGGAAATACCTGACCTTAAGGAATCATGGTCATTTTTGTATTGATTCACTATATCAAAAAATATATCTGAAGCTGTAAGTTTTTGAATCAACCATTTATCTTTTTCTTCCTTCACAGGCAGATCTGGAAAAATTCCTCCACCATCTTTTACCAACCTGCCATTTTTAGTTTTAAAAGTTTTTTGAGAAAGATCAGAAACTTTTGATGCTTGTCCGCTCTTGTATTCCAAAGCTTGAATACATCTGCCACTGGGAATGAAATATCTGGCAGTTGTTACCTTTACTTTAGAGTTGTAACCAATATCATAGGTATTTTGAACCAATCCTTTTCCAAATGATTTTGTACCTAAAATAACGGCTCGGTCATAATCCTGCAAAGCGCCTGAAACAATTTCCGAGGCAGAGGCAGATTGTCCATTGATCAGAACAATAAGTGGAACCTTGGGGTCAGCAGGTTCGTTAAGTGTGGTGAATTTTTTGTCCCATTCCTTGATTCTGCTTTTGATATTACAAATTTCTGTATTCTTCTCCATAAACAGATTACAAATATGAACAGCTTCCATAAGAAGACCACCTCCATTATCCCTCAAATCCAGAATCAGTTGTTTGATTTTGTTTTTTGACTTTAATTCCTGATAAGCATTTGAAATATTGTCACTGGCATTTTCAGTAAAAATACTTAGAACGATATAGGCAGTATTCGAATCAACCATAGCAAAATAGGGCACATTTTTAGGGCTTATTTTGGATCTGGTAAGCGTAATGTCATAATTTTTCCCTTTTTGATTCTTCAAGCCTAATTTGACTTGTGTACCTGCCTTTCCATGTAACGATTGATCGATGTCCTCAATTTTCTTGTTTTTGAGTAAGCTTCCATCTATGGAAATCAACTCATCGCCCACCTGGATTCCTGAATTTTCAGCAGCAGTTTCTTCATAAATTTTGGAAACAATCACATCAGAACCTCTTTGTTTTATATCAAATCCAACACCGTCCCAAAATCCTTTGAAATTAATTTTTGCCTTTTCCATTTGGTATTCGGAAAAATAATTTGTGTAAGGATCGATATAGGCAAGCATTGAATCTATCGATACCCGCATCAGTTCATTGGGATCAGTATTTTCAAAATATTCCTGATTAGCGATTTTAAAAGCTGAGGCAAATATCTCTAAGCTTTTTGACATTTTGTATAATCTGTCTGAATCCGTTGAAAGAAACAAAAAAGAAAATCCCAAAAGTAAAAAGACAGCAAAAAATTTCTTCATCTAATTATAATTTAGCGATTTCCAATTGAACCTGTTGTTTGTAAAAAATTTTAGTCGTTTGCTCAAAAGATAGGGTATAGTCTGAAACAAAAAACAAATCCTTAGGTTGAAAGGAAGATACATTTAACAGATCATATCGATTCAGTTCTAGTTCAACTTTTTTAGCCACTTCGTCTACAGAATCAAATACCTTTACCTTTCTGTCATAAAATTGTTCAATTTCATTTTTGATTAAGGGATAATGCGTACAAGCTAACAACAGTGCATCAATATCTTCAAAATCAGGATAAGTAAGGTATTTGTGCAAGACAACATTACTGATCTCATTATTAAAAAAACCTTCTTCAATCATGCTAGCCAAAAGTCCGCTGGCTAAAGATACAACTTCAATGTTTTCATTTTGCTCAGCAATTTTTTTAGAATAAACATCAGATCTTACTGTGGCTTTGGTTGCCAATACACCTATTTTCTTAAAGTCTTTCTTAACAATGAAATCAACGAGTGGGCTGATTACATCAATCACTGGAATATCATGCTGGTATTTTTTTTTCAAAACCTCATAAGCCGCAGCTGAGGCTGTATTACAAGCGATAACTATCATTTTGCAACCTTTGGATACCAGGAAATCTGCGATTTCCAAGGCATATTCCTGTATGGAAGCGATCGATTTTTCGCCATAGGGTAAATGTGCTGTATCTCCAAAGTAAATAAAAGACTCTTTGGGAAGTAAATTTTTTATGGCTGAAGCCACAGTCAACCCTCCAATACCAGAATCAAAAATACCTATGGGTGCGGTAATATCTTTTTTCATACATCTAATTATATCAAAATTAGCAATATTCAATGGGAATGACTACAAATTCTAATCCAAAAAATTCAATTACTGAGTAAATTTAAAGTCTTTGATTATTTTTGAAAAAAATAGTTTATGGTAAAAATATTCGCTGATCTAGCCAAAGAAAATGGTTTTCCTATTGAGGAATTCGATAATCACATGTACGCCATTCATTTTCCACTGCAATTCGAAGATGAAATCAAAACGCAAACCATTTATTTCAGAGATTGGTTTGATGATCATTTTGATAGACAAACCTATTATATCAATACTTATTTGTGTGATATAAGCTCTAAAATTGATCCTTATTTGATATTGAGAGAAGCTGATTTTGGAAGACTCACCATTTTATGTATTAAAAAAATGACCATGGAGGATGGTTCTCACAAGGAAGGATTATATATTCAATCTTCAATTCCAGTACATTTTATTCAGGAGAATTATGAGGAATTTATGAAAGTGATTTTTGAAGTGGCTGCCAATGCCGATTATGTTTTAAAATTAATCTCAGCAGAAAACCAAAATTAATCTGTATCGATCATGGAAAAAGGATTTTCTTTGAGTGAGCTAAATCAGCATCTAAAAAAGGTTGTTGAGTACAACATGAGACAAGCGATTTGGGTGAGGGCAGAGATTGCAGAATTAAAAACGAGCAAAGGGTTTACCTACCTTCAGTTAATTGAGAGAAGCGAATCACAAACAATTGCAAAAATGAATAGTGTGATTCTACCTTCCGATTATGCTGCTATGCATGGTAAATGGCCCAATGAAATGAGTCGTATTCTGCAGGTGGGTCAGGAAATTCTGTTGTATGTTAAGGTTGTTTTTCATGAAGTTTTTGGATTGAGTCTGCAAATCAAAGATATTGACATTGAATTTATTCTAGGAAAACTTGAAATTCAAAAGAAAGAAACCTTGCTAAGATTACATAAGGAAGGTTACGTAGATCTGAATAAATCCTTATCTCTGCCTCGAATTCATTTTAAAATAGCAGTAGTCTCTAGTAAAGATGCCGCAGGTTATATTGACTTTAAAAAGCATTTACACGAAAATGGATACGGCTTTACCTTTGAAACAACATTATTTCAAAGTTCTGTTCAAGGAACACAAGCCTCATCTGATTTATGTAAGGCATTTCAACAGATCAATGTAAGGAAAAATAACTTTGATTGTGTTGTAGTAATCAGAGGGGGAGGTGCGAAATTAGATTTGATCGCTTTTGACGATTATGAAGTTTGTCGGTCTATCGCCCAGTGTAAAATTCCAGTTTTGACAGGTATCGGACATGATGTTGATGAGACATTATCAGACAAGGTCGCAAATAGATATTTTAAAACACCTACAGCTGTGGCAGATTTTTTTATTCACCAAAGAGTTCAAATGGAATCCTATTTACATAAATCAGGATCAGATATTAATCGTTATTTGCAAAATAAGGTGCATCAGGCAGAATCTTTTTTGGCTTTAAAGATAAACAGGATAAATCATTCTTACAGCCTTCGAATTCAAAATGAAAGAAATAAAATAGAATTATATAGCTTGCAACTTCAACAAGTGAATCCAGAATCTGTTTTAAATAAAGGCTATGCCATGATTTTTAATGAAAAAGGTGTTAGAGTTGTACAAACTATGGATTTGAAAGAAAATGAAGTATATTTTATACAAATGAAAGATGGAACAAGTCGAATAAACATTTCTAATGAATAAAAAAATTGTAGTTACCGGAGCTAGTGGCTTTTTGGGTTCTTATCTGGTTCGATATTTAGTAGAAAATAATTACGATGTTATCGCAACTGGCAGAAGAGCTGAATTTCCGAATATGATTTCAGATCTTGCTAACCAAGTAGAGTATGTTTCCGGCGATTTGTCAGACTACCAATTCACAAAAAATCTAGTAAAAAGAGCAGACAAAATTTATCATACGGCTGCGAGGGTTGCATTTCAATCGAAGGAACAAAGACAAATATATTTATCAAATGTCAGTGCCACGGAGCATTTGGTGAATGAATCTTTATTACAGGGTATCAGTAAGTTTTTATTTGTCAGCAGTGTTGCGGCACTGGGTAGAAATCAAGACCAAACTTTGATTAGTGAAACTGCCAATTGGGAGCAAACAGCTTATCATTCAATTTATTCGAAAAGCAAATATCAATCTGAACGCATGGTTTGGAGAGCTATAGAGGAAGGTTTGCAAGCTGTCATTGTAAATCCTTCCATCATTGTAGGGGCAGGAGAATGGAAAGAGGGGAGTCCTTCTTTTATTCCATTGTTGGCAAAGGGCTTGTCCTTTTACCCTAAGGGTTGTTCCGGATTTGTTGATGTGAGAGATGTGGCAAGTCTTTCCCATCAATTAATGGAATCTCAAATAAATGGAGAGCGATTTATTGTGTCTGCTGAAAATCTAAGTTTTCAGGAATTGTTCACACTCATTGCTCAAAATTTACAAAAAAAGATACCCAAAAAGCCGATTTCGAATCAACAAATTTATGCTTTGAGTTATATAGACAAATTTTTCTCAACTATATTGGGAATTAAGCAAAGATTGCCTTTGGATTTGGTACAGGGTTTTACCGCGCAATGCGCCTACGATAATTCCAAACTCTTAGATCAATTTGATTTTCAGTACAGAACCATCTCTTCTTGTATTGAACAAACCGCCGGAGCATTCATCGAAAGTCAAAACAAGGGAAAAAATTATGGCTTGTTAGATTTTAATCAGTGATACACATGAAAGGGTATTCTGAAAATATAGGATTCGTTTTGAAGTGTTAATAGATAAGATCCATTTGGTAAATTTTTTACCTCATCATATAACAGGCGGCTAATGAATTTGTCTTTTACTAACATGTTTTTCTGCGTTACCAATTCACCTGTAATTTGGGTAATCTGACTGTTAAATTGATTTTCCTTCAGCCCTAGCTCTACGATTACATCGAAATATTCATCAATAAATTGATATCTGTCGAAAACTTGTCCTTTTTCAGAAATGGCAACGCCCCCATCCTTTAGATAAAGGTAGGATACAAAGAAGTCAGGAATTCCATATCCCAAAAGTGAATCAGGTCTATTGGTTTGATTGGCACTGGCTTCCATAGCATCCTTAATTTCCCAGTTAGATTTTTCCGGAAAGGCACTCCACAAACTGGCAACCATGCCCGCTAAAATAGGTGATGAAAAAGATGTGCCATCAGTTAGTTGGTACCCATATCCTTTGGAAGCCGCTACAACAACTCGGTTTCCCTGAGCAGAAACTGTAGGTTTGACTCTTTGGTCATAGGTTGGTCCGCAGGAGCTGAATCCGACCCTGGAGCCATCGGGTTTGGTTGCACCTACAGAGATGACATGTTCTGCATCAGCAGGAACTCCAATATAGTGCCAGGCACCATCACCTTCATTGCCTGCGCTGTTGACGACCAACATACCCTTTTGTACAGCAAGGCTTGCCATTGGACTGCATATGCTATTTCTCCCATTCATGTCGCTGTATTTATAATTCATTTTTGGGTCGTTGAAAGAGGTATAACCCAAAGATGAATTAATGACATCAACTCCCAGACTATCTGCATATTCTGCGGCAACAACCCAGTTTAATTCTTCAATATAATATTCACTGCTAACATCTTCCGTTTTAAACAGATAATAAGAGGCCTTGGGGGCTGTTCCCATAACCTGGTAAGGCAAATTTGCAGCCATGCATGACAATACGTTTGTTCCATGTGTACTTGATTCGTAGACAAATTCGTCTCCCTCTACAAAGTCCCGGGTACCCAGAATTCTATTTTGTGCAAATAAAGAATCAAAAGCCGGCATTCGGTAAACAGAGGAAAATCCACCATCAAAAATTGCAACCTGAATGCCATTGCCTTCAAATTGCATTTGTTGCATGAGATGTCCTCCCAGCATAGCGATTTGGTTTAGGGTAGCACCAAAGATTGTCTCTTCTTTTTTATATTCCTGAAATGGAAAATGCTCTGCCAATTTGGTTTCACTTTTATTTTTTTTAAAACCGATTGCTTTGCTTTCTTTTACGAAGGGCAAGTTTTTTATTTTTTGGAGTATACTGCTGTCTGAAACATATACAGAAACTGCATTGAGCCATTTGGAATGTAAGATAATTTCAGCACCAGTCTGATTGATTTGATTTATATAGTTGCTGTTGAGTGGTAAATCACTCTCGTCTATTTTGATGCCTTGCCTGGATTTTCTTTCTACAGCTCGGGGAGATAGAAATTCCTGTGGGCGGAATACAGAATATTGAGATTGATCTTTATTGTGTAAATAAACCAAATGCACGTTGAAATTTTGTGCTGAGAGTGGCATTGCTGTAAGTAGTAAATAAAACAGGAATATTCTCATAAAAAGTTGGAATCTATTAATCTCATATGCAGAATATAACCCTTTTCAGCTTTTTGCATCCAATTCAAATTAATACAATTGATTAAATTGCCATTACACTGCGTGTCAAGGATTGTGTCTGTTTTTTCAACCAACCCAATATTTTTACCATATTTTTCTACCGAATATCTTCTTTCAATTAAATTGTTGTTGTCTGCTCTTTGAATCCAAATGGTACTATCAACCAGAACAGTTCCATATGTTTCATTTTGTGAAAATTGATTCACCTGGAATAAACTCCAACTTTTGTAAACATCAATGTTTCCCCCGGGGATAGAAATGGTGGTATCCTTTCTAACAAAGGAGAGGCCATCCCATGTTTTGTTGAGATATAGAGGAAATGCTAAAGACATGAATTTTTGATTTTCTTCAATGGTAAAGGCAAATTGATTGGAGGTTTGCAGGTTATAAACTTTTTCAATCTGCCAGTTGCTCAGGGTAGAATCTGTTCCAATATATCTTTCTATTCTATAAATATCCTTATTGCTCAAATCAGTATATTTACTCTCAATTAGATCTTTGACATAATAATTTGTTTTTGTAACAGCTCCGGTAAAATCATTATATAAAGTGTATTCAACTTCATAAATTCTGTATTTTCCTACTTCGAGTGGAAAATAATTGTACTTTGGTTCCTCTGTATTATAATAATCCTTGGAACAACTGAGTAGAAATAGAAAAAACAAAATGAGAATTGAGAAATATTTCATCTAATCTTTATTACCTCATAAAATTAATCAATTTCACAAAAAAAAGTTCGAGTGTTAAAATAATTTGAGAACAAAAACAAAAAACCTAATTTTGCAATCCTAAAATAAATCAAGTGGCATTAATTAAATCAATTTCAGGAACAAGGGGTACAATAGGAGGGAAACCTGGAGAAAATTTCACAGCACAGGATATTGTTGAAAGTGCTGCTGCTTACGCGCATTGGTTGCAATTGCATTATGAAAAACCTAAGGTAGTACTGGGCAGAGATGCGAGAATTTCAGGAGAACTAGTTGCTGAAATTGTAATTGGAACCCTTCGAATGACAGGAATTCACGTTATCGATCTCGGCTTATCCACAACACCTACAGTTGCAATGGCTGTTGCTATTGAATCTGCCCAGGGTGGAATTATAATTACAGCCAGTCATAATCCCAAGCAATGGAATGCCTTGAAATTTTTAAATGACAGAGGAGAATTTATTTCAGCTGCCAATGGTGCTGCTATATTGAGTATTATTGAAAATAAAGAAGTTGAGTATGCGAAGATTGAAGAATTAGGAGAAATTCATAAAAAAGTAGGTTATATTCAAAAGCATATTGACCATATTTTAGAATTGGAAGAGGTTGATATTGAATTAGTTAAAAGTAAAAATTATAAAATTGTTGTTGATTGTATCAATTCTACAGGGGCTCTTTCCATAGTTCCTTTATTAGAACAAATGGGTTGTGAGGTGATCGCTATACACGATGAAGTACATGGAAAATTTGCTCACAATCCAGAACCATTACCTGAAAATTTGACAGATTTATCAGCTGCTGTGCTTAAAAACAAAGCTCATTTGGGAATTGCAGTTGATCCGGATGTAGACAGACTTGCCCTGGTTTCTGAGGATGGTGAAATGTTTGGAGAAGAATATACATTGGTAGCCATCTCAGATTATATATTAAGTATTCACGGCAAGGGAAATACTGTATCTAATCTTTCATCTACACAAGCCTTGAAAGTTGTTACCGAATCACATGGAGGAAATTATTATGCTTCAGCTGTAGGTGAGGTTAATGTTGTAGCCAAAATGAAGGAAGTGAATGCGATTATTGGTGGTGAAGGAAATGGGGGGATTATTTTTCCTGCATTACATTACGGTAGAGATGCCATGGTTGGTGTTGCTTTGTTTTTATCTCAATTGGCCAAATTGAATAAGGCAGTTTCTTCTTTGAGGTCGCAATATCCTAATTTTACCATCATTAAAGACAAAATTCAATTAAATCCTGAATTAGATATTCATCTTTTAATCGAAAAACTGAAACTGAAATACCATCGCTATGAACAGAATACAGAAGATGGATTAAAAATATTTGTTGATGATAACTGGATTCATTTAAGAGCCTCCAATACAGAACCTATCATCAGAATATATACTGAAAGTGCTTTGGTTGTTACTGCTGAGAATCTGGCAAAAAAGATAAAGCAGGATATAAGTGAAATCATGAAAGAAAATTAATATGAAAAGAAGAGTATACCTAGATAATGCAGCCACCACACCTATTGATTCAGGTGTACTCGAGACCATGTTACCATTTCTCACACAGTTTTACGGAAACCCATCCTCCACACATGAAGAAGGTAGAATTGCCAGAGCTGCTGTTGAAAAAAGCAGAAGACTCATCTCTAAAATGATAGGAGCAGGGAACTTGGAAGTTTTTTTTACATCAGGTGGAACGGAAGCCAATAATACTATTTTAAAAGGTGCAGTCAGAGATTTAGGAGTTCGTAGAATCCTGATCAGCACAATTGAGCATGCCTGTGTTAAAAATGCAAGCCTATCATTGGAAAGAGATTGTCAGATAGAATTGGATTTTATTAAAGTAAACACAGAAGGAACCTTAGATTTGTTGCATTTGGAGAATCTGTTGTCATCCTCAGATTTAAAAACTTTGGTTTCTGTGATGCATTCGAATAATGAAATAGGAACGATGCAAGATTTGGAACAGATCTCTGCTCTATGTAAAAAATATCAGGCACTGTTTCATACAGACACAGTTCAAACCTTTGGATATTATCCAACACCAGTCAATCGTTTTCCAATAGATTTTATGTCAGGCTCTGCTCATAAATTACATGGCCCCAAAGGAATTGGATTTATGTATGTAAATAAGAGTTTACATATTCACCCCTTAATTGATGGGGGTGGACAGGAGAGATTGCTTCGTTCCGGTACAGAAAATGTTGCTGGTATCGTTGGATTTGGAAAAGCAGTAGAATTGTTTCAAGAGAATGGTTCCAGTTATTTACAGCAAATCCAAGATTTAAAAAAGTATTTTGCCGGCCAGTTAAAAGAGAAATTTGGAAACAAGGTCAGCTTCAATGGTTCATTGGAAAATTCTCACGCTAAAGTACTAAGTGTCAACTTTGATATTCCAATTGCCAATGACATGTTTCTGTTTCGGTTGGACTTAGAGGGCATTGCAGTTTCTGGCGGATCAGCCTGCAGTTCAGGGGCCAATAAAGGTTCGGCAGTTTTACAGGCTATTGCATTACCTAATCATTTGAAAACGGTTAGATTCTCTTTTTCACATAGCAATACAATCGAGGAATTAGATTATACAATCGCTGTGATTCAAAAAATAATAGATTAAACTATGAGTTTGAGAGAACAAATACTTCAACTTGAATTCAATTCTAAGTTGCTAGAGCCTGATTTGCCTCAAATGAAGAATTGGGATCAGCAGGTTTTTGAATATGCACATCAGTTCATTGACAGAATTTATGAAATTCCAGCTTATGTTGCCAGTGAAGATAAAGGTAAAAATTTGTATGATTTTCCTTTGGGAGAAGCGAAATCTCTGGAACAACTTCTGGATAT
>CAZNNX010000083.1:0-1430 GCA_964574485.1 uncultured Saprospiraceae bacterium
GCTACAAAAATACAGGCAGAGTGATTACAGAAAAGATAGTGAAGAAATAAGCAACTCTGCAGCATGAAGAAAATCAAGCCCCGGCATATGTCGGGGCTTTTTTGTAACAGCGTAAAAAGGGAAAAAGATTCGATAAAAGTTATTACTTTTGTGTGTGGATTAATTAATTTAAGTTAAATAGGTAATATGGGTTGTGGTTCATGTTCTGGCTCTTGTTCTCCTGCTGGTTGCGGGAATAAAGGTCATTGTTCGAGTGGAGGTTGTAATAGAATGAATACGTATGATTGGTTATCTACATTGGATTTACCAGAATTTATGCGCTCTGATTTAGTTGAAATTAGTTTCAAAAATGGAATCAGAAAAGAGTTTTTTCATTTACCTAGTCATGTAGATGCAATTACGGGTGATTTTGTTGCTGTTGAGGGTAATGGAGGAGGATATGATGTTGGTAGAATAAGTTTAAGTGGTGAATTGGTAAAAGTTCAATTGAAAAAGAAAAAAATCAAAAATAATTCTGTTTTTCAAAACGTGTTAAGAAAAGCCAATGAGAGGGATTTAGAAAAACTTGATGAAGCCAGAAATTCTGAAAAGAATATCATGATACAATCCAGAATTATAGCAGCTCAGCTTGGATTGGATATGAAGATTGGCGAAGTAGAAGTTCAGGGTGATATGCGTAAGGCAACATTTTATTATACGGCAGAGGGGAGGGTTGATTTTAGAGAGTTGATTCGTATTTACGCCAGGGATTTTAAGGTAAAGGTTGAAATGAAGCAAATTGGAGCTCGTCAGGAATCAGCTATTATAGGTGGTTTGGGTTCTTGTGGAAGAGAGTTGTGTTGCTCTACCTGGCTGACTGATTTTAAATCGGTTTCTACAGGTGCAGCGAGGTATCAGAATTTGGCCATTAATCAGGCTAAATTATCAGGACAATGTGGAAGATTAAAATGTTGTTTAAATTATGAGCTAAATACCTATCTGGATGCACTAAAAGCATTTCCCAAGAATGTTGATAAATTGGAAACCTTAAAAGGCACAGCGCATTTATTTAAAACAGATATCTTCAAAAGACTCATGTATTTTGCATATAGAAAAGATTTTGGAGCGATTGAAGTTCATCCATTGACTGTAGAACAAGTTAAAGAAATACATGCATTAAATAAAAAAGGGATTAAACCTGACGAAATTAATTCTGATCAGGTGGAAAGAGGAAATCGTGGCAGGGGTTCAAAAAATATAGATGAATTTGTAGATGGGGCGGGTAGTTTGGAATTAAGTCAATTAGAGCAAAGAAATAAAAAGAAAAAGAAGAGACCACAAACAACAGATCAAAATCCAAATGCAGGTCATAGAAATCCATCGAATCAAGCTGGTGTAAAAAACCAAGATCAAAGAAATACTAATCCAAATCAACAAAATTCGAATCAGAA
>CAZNNX010000083.1:1530-13486 GCA_964574485.1 uncultured Saprospiraceae bacterium
TAATCAGAATAATCAGAATAATCAGAATAATCAGAATAATCAGAATAATCAGAATAATCAGAATCGGAATAAACATAAAAAAAGAAAACCTCAGCATAAGCACCCTTTACCAAAGGGCAATCAGCCTCAACAACCAAAAGATGAATAAATGAAATTCCTGTACCTCTTGTTTTTATTTTTTTGTTTGAGTGTATTAACTTCTTGTCATTCTTATGTTTATGACCAAAAAATTGAATTGGAAGGAAATGAATGGAGTTATGCGAAGAGCATAGATTTTTCTTTTGAAATTCAAGATACTACAAATATGTATCATTTGTATTTAGAAGTGGAGCATCTTTCAGATTATGCCTATCAGAATGTGTATGCAGAATTGGAGGTTATTTTTCCTGATAAGAAAACAAGAAAAGAATTACTTTCCATGGAATTGTCAGATGGATCTGGTAAATGGATAGGAGATTGTAATAAAACGATTTGCAAAAGAAAAATGATTTTTATGCCCAGAGCCAGGTTTTTATTGCAAGGCAGGTATAAGTTGAATTTCAAGCAAAGTAGTAGAATTTCAACTCTAAAAGGTATAAAAAGCATCAGGTTATTTATTGAAAAAGAAAAAAAATGAAAATGAAGCAGGTTTTGTTCACGGTAGTTTCAATGTTGTTACTATTCTCATGTGGAAATGAAAAACCAAAGGTAACAGAGGACAAGGATGAGGTAGTTAAAGCTAAAGCTCCTGAGTTTAATGCTGACAGTGCTTTTTATTTTATCGAAAAACAAGTTAGTTTCGGGCCCAGGGTACCAGAAACAGCTGCCCATAATTCATGTATATTGTGGTTAGAGCAAAAATTTAAAGAGTATAGTGTAGATGTTTTTATTCAGGAAGGACCTAAAACTAATCAGACTAAGTACAGGATTAGAAATCTGATAGTCAGTTTTAACAAAGAGGCGAAAGATAGAATTCTTTTGTGTGCGCACTGGGATTCGAGGGCTATGGCGGATCAAGATAAAGAGAGAAAGGCGGAACCTATTTTAGGAGCAGACGATGGGGCTAGCGGTGTTGGTGTTTTACTAGAAGTTGCCAGGGTATTATCAAGCCAACCTTTAAAAAGTACCGGAGTAGATATAATTCTTTTTGATGTAGAAGACCAGGGCATTTCAGGTCCGGCTTATGAAAAAGACAGCTGGTGTGTCGGTGCACAGTATTGGAGCAAGAATCCCCATATACCCAATTATCGAGCCAGGTTTGGCGTTTTATTGGATATGGTGGGGGCAAAGGCAGCGCATTTTCCCAAAGAAGGTGTTTCTCTGAAACATGCGTCCTATTATGTAGATAAAATTTGGTCAACAGCCTGGGAAATTGGCTACAGTGATTATTTTGAAAATAAAGAAGAGCGTCAAATTATTGATGATCACCTTTACGTTAATGAAATCAGGCAAATTCCAACAGTGGACATTATTTATATTTCTGATGAAAGTCCAACCGGGTTTGGCTCACACTGGCATACCCATCAAGATAATTTAGATATCATCGGAAAAAATACTTTAAAGGCCGTAGGTCAAACTTTAATTCAGGTTCTGTATCAAGAAGATTTAGAAAACCAATAATTTGTTAATATGTTAGTCTCCTCCCTTATTTTAAAACAATTATACACATACAATAGCCTAAGAAATTCTGATCGTGGACTTTTATTTTCAATAAAAAACAGACTCAGTGATGCTCAAATTGCTGGGATAAAGTTTGTAAAGATTAATGGTGAATCCTTAGATCTTAGTCAACTGAGCTTAGAGTCTGAAGAATCTGTTATCAAAATTGATCAAATTAGTTCTAAGTCTCCCTTGGTATTTTCTTTAGCAAAGACTATAGATTTTGTTTGTCCAGGGGTTCAATTAAGTGCTGGAAAACATAAAGTAGAGATATTGTTTGATGCACCACCATTTGGGGAGCTATTACTGGTTGTTGAAGATGGCATTTCAGATGACAAAGGTAGGGGCATTTCAATCCCAAGGAGTAAAGAGGATGATTATTGCGATGATGCAGTTCAGAGTAGAAAGAAATTCATTAAAGAGGTTACAGGAGTTACGTTAGAGCATAGCGCTCATTTTTCAATTCAACCCAAATCTGTAGAAGGTAATTGTGAGCACTTTATTGGTGTTGCTCAAATTCCTTTAGGTATAGCCGGACCCATACAAGTTCACGGGGAACATGCGCAGGGTGATTTTATTATTCCTATGGCAACAACAGAGGGAACATTGGTAGCCTCTTACAACAGAGGTATTAAAGTAGCTAATTTATCAGGAGGGATCAAGTGTACAGTTCAGAGAGATGCCATGCAAAGAGCACCTGTTTTTGTTTTTGAAGATGCCAGGGCAGCAAGAAATTTTGTGGATTGGGTAAAAATTCATTTTAATCAAATTGCAACGGAAGCGGAGCAAACGTCAAGTGTAGCCAGGTTACAATACATAGATCCTTATTTGTCTAACAAGTTTGCTTTTTTAAGGTTTAACTTTTATACGGGGGATGCTGCCGGGCAAAACATGGTAGGTAGGGCAACATTTGCAGCCTGTTCTTGGATTATAGATCACTATCACGACCATAAAATCAAACATTTTTATTTAGAATCCAATTTTGCAACTGATAAAAAAGCTTCTCAGGTAAATATCATGAGAACAAGAGGTAAAAGAGTTACAGCTGAAGTTGTATTGAAAAGGGATGTTTTACTTCAACATATGAGAGTGGCACCGGAGCAACTCGCTTATCATTACGGGGTTGCAAACATAGGTGCTATTATGTCGGGTGCTAATAACAATGGATTACATTCAGCCAATGCGATTACAGCCATGTTTATAGCCACGGGTCAGGATGTTGCAAATGTGGCAGAGTCTTCTGCCGGACTTGTTTATTGTGAATTAACAGCTGAAAAGGATTTGTATTTTTCAATTACAATTCCTTCTTTGATCGTTGCAACTTATGGTGGTGGCACAGGATTGGGCACACAAAAGGAGAGTTTGCAAATTTTGGGTTGCTATGGCAAAGATAAGGTTATGAAATTGGCTGAAATTATTTGTGCTGTTGTATTGGCTGGGGAAATTTCTTTAGCTGCAGCTATTTCTTCTTCAGATTGGGTTTCGAGTCATGAACAATATGGTAGAAATCGATAGAGGTTAATCAGATGGATATTTTTTTGCGAATTTTTCTTTTGTTTTTATCTACTCATGTTTTAGCTCAGGTTCAGCCTGAGGTAGATGAGCCTGTTTTTTATGGATGTAACGATCCGCTCTTTAGTCAAAAGCAAAAAAGAGATTGTTCAGAGGCGAAGTTTCAGGAGTTTATTTTAAAAAAATTGGCGGCAGCAAAAAATCTTAAAAACAATGCAATCGAGGGCTTATTTGTCATAGAAATAGAAATTGATGAATTAGGCAGAACAGCAAAGGCAGTATTATTGAAGGGCTTGGAACCTCAGGTAGACCAAGAAATTCTATCCATTTTGAGAGAAATTCCGTATTGGACACCGGCAGAATCTAAAGGCAAAGAGGTGAAAGTAAATCGAATTTTTCCAATCCGGGTTGTTCATGAAAAAGATCAGAATGCACAGTTTTATAAAATTTTATGGTCGGGCTTAGAGGCAGAGATTGTTGATATTAGCACCCTGCAAAAGCATATTTACAGAACAATTCCCTTTGTAAGAAACGCTAAGGGAACGCAAGAGAAGATTGATAAATTGTATATCGAATTAAAAGGTAAGAAGAAAAGGAAATTAATTCTATTTAAATCAGAAGAGCAATGGCGGGAAGAGATCAAAACTCAGCTGAAAAAAATAAAAAAATTGCAATCAGTATTGCTTAAAATAGAATTTTCAGAAGGATTTAAAAAAATTGCCTTACAAAAAAATATCTATATAGATAAGGATTAGGCCCCGTCTCCCCGTAGTCTTCTAAATCTTTTTCTGGATTCTACGGTAAAAATACTGCCAGGAAAATCAAAGAGGATCGACTCGTAAAGCTTCATCGCCCTTTCATTATCTTTTTTGTACATTTCATAGATTTCAGCCATTTTGAAAATAGCATTATCCACTAAAATTCCTTCCTTGAATTCTGAAGTAATTTTTTCAAGATAGAAGAGAGCCTGGTCAAAATCTTTTTTACTTAAATATATCTTTGCCTTGCTTAAATACACATCATCTCCCAATCCATGATTGGGAAAACGAACCAAGAGGCTATCAAAAGCTAAAAATGCTTCTGATATCTTATTTTGAAACAAAAGTAGATCTGCTTCAGCAAAGTATTTCATAGATGCATGAGTTGTATCTAAATTGACATGATCCATAATAAAAACAGAAACATCTATTGCATCGTTGGCAATAAGTTCTGAGCTTGCTCCTTTGAGAACGTCCAATTGTTCCTGAGCCCAATCAAAATCACCTTTATAATAAGAAAGTTTGGCATTTTTATATCGGGCATTTTCACCCTGGGGTGCATCTTTCATTTCCTTATCTACTTGTGAATACAAGAGTGTAGATTCCCATACTTCACCCGACATTAGGTAGAAATCACCTAGTTTTAGTTTAGATTCAGCCAAAAAAACTTTATCTAAGAGTGGAATTTCCAAAACTTCATTCATGAGTTGAATCGCCTTGGAAAAATCATGAAGATAATAAGCGTATAAGTCAGAAAGTTCAGAAATGACTGTAGCTGTTTTTTTTCCTTTTTTAAATTCTGATAAGAATTGTTCGTAGGATTGACAAAGTTGAGTAATAGCGTTTTTGTCAAAAATTAAATCTGAGGTCAGTTTTGTTTTTTGTGTATTTAAAAGGGCCTGTCTGGATTCGATATAATATAAATTTTGAGGACCTTTTGCATCGATAATGTACTGAAAGCATAAGATGGCCGCATCATAAGCAGTTTCGTTCAATGCCATTTGAGCTAACTTGTATATTCTTGTTCCGTTTTCATCCAATCTTCTATCGAGGGCAATAGATTGTTCCAGGGCTTCTTCAAAATTTTTATCTTGAATATAGATCCAGATCAGGAGCTCAGGATATAAAATTTGACTGCTGTTTTTTTGAATTCTAAGATAGAGTTGTTTTTTTAAAGCCTCATAGTTTCCAGTCATTTCCGGCAGGTATCTTTGCAGATAGGCCTGAATATTCGTTAAACGTGTGGGTAAAAAATCTAAAGCATTTAGGTAGGATTCAATCATTTTTTCAACATCTCCTTTCAGATGGTATAATTCCGCCATTTCATAGGCGAAAAAATGAGTTTCTTTTATGAGTTTTTCTCCTTTTTGATAAGTTTGGAGTGCGTAATCGTATTTTTTCTTTTGCGTAAAGGCCTGTGCCAATTGCATGATTTGCAATTGATTTTCAGATAGCATTTTTAATGCCTTTTCAAAATTCTCTTTGGCCTCATTGTTCTTTTTCTGTTTTTCGAAAATGATTCCTATATCAATAAGTCGCTGTAATTTTTCAGGATTCGATTTAATTGCTTTTTTGATAATTTTCTCTGCATTGCTCCAATCTTCTAATTCATGGTAACAACTGAGTAATTTCTCGTACAAGTAGTCGTTGGATTTGTCCTGTTCGTGCAATTCCAGAAAACATTGTGCAGCTTTCTCATACTCACCATTTTTATAATATTCCTGGCAAAGTCTTATTTTCTGCCCGCTACCAGAGGTTGCAGGCGTTTGAGAATGCAGAAAATGACAAGTTATAAAAAAAAGTAAAAGGGCGATATATTTCATTGAAAAGCTGTATGTTCCTAAATTAAGAAAAGATAACCAAGAAAAATCCTTGATTATCTTATATAACTTTATTTTAACGAAAAGATTGTACCATTAGAATATTACACCGAGACGCATCCCAATATTATGTAAACCGGTAGAATTTTGCTTGGTTGTATTTAAAAATCCATAATTGTAGTAGAAACCGCCAACTACACGCAATCCACCTTCTTTGTCTGGAGACCATTCTACACCAGCCCCTGCTCCAATCATGAGTTGAAAAAGATTCACATCATTCACAATATTTTCTTTTTCGGATTTACCACCGTATGTATCAATGGTAGAAGAGGTAGGAGCATCGATATTTCCTAAAGCAGAAACCCTAAACATTGGCGTGAGCGTAGGCAAATGAAAATAGGCACGTAAATAACTCTGGCCTAATTCATCTGTTCTCAACTTGAGCCCAAGTGGTATTTCAACATAATTTATACTGTAATTGATAGAAGTACCTGCTGTAAAGTTAAATCCTTGATTTGGAGCAGCATTTCCATTTACATTTGTAAATGAACTTAGTTGGTCGATTTCAGAATTAGCTAATAGTATACCGCCATCTCTGTAATTCATGCCTCCTCCTTTATTAAAGCAAAAACCAGCACCAAAGGTGAAGGCATAATTATCCCATTTATCTTCATCTGCAACGAATGAATAATCGAGTTCAACCCCGAGACCAAAATTAAAATTTGCATTGGTTGGAGTATACTCTTTCTCAATAGAATTTAAAAAGGAGATGGCAGGATCAATATGTACACCAAATTTTACTCTTTGAGATTGAGCCGCGAGAGAAAGAAATAAGCATAAGCAGAGAACGAAATTTGATTTACGCATAGCATTTGTTTTTGTGAAGGAAGACAATCTAGATCTTGTGATTTTATACAAAACTAATGCTATTTTTGTTTAGCTAAAAATCTAATTCAATGAAATTAACACCCTTTGTTTTTATTCTTTTGTTTTATGTTCTATTCACGGGATGTGGTGATGGGGTAAAACCCAGATTTAGATACAAACCTCTGGAAAAAGTTAATCCTTATCCTGTTGAGTGGGTTCGTTTTGAAAAGGAATTGAAACAAATAGACAGTACCGTTACTGCTGATAAATTAGCTGCCCTCTGCAATAAATATGATGATTTTTGTCGATTGTATTTTGTAGAAATATTAAATGATGGAAGACCAATGCCTATGGCTGAAATTGCCAGGGGATTTTTGTCTATTCCTGAGTCTGCCTTTCTGACAGATTCTATCTTGCGTGTTTATCCTACATTAGAAAAAGAAAAGAAAGAACTTTCTCAAATGTTGGGTTATGCCTCTTATTTTTTAGGTGAACAGGAGATTCAATTGAAAAAAATTTATACTTATCAATCGCTTTATAAATTTGGTGCCTTTGTTTTGGATAGTATCGCCGGAATTGGATTGGATTTCTTTATGGGTGAAAATCATATGCCCTACACCATGATAGAAAATTTAAGGCATCAATACAAAAGAAGAACCTTGAGTTCTGAATATATAAGTTCTGCACTTGCGGCTGCCATTGCGCAGGATGCAGTAGACAAGCGACGGGAAAACGCAGGTTCAACTTTATTAGATCAGATGATTTATGAAGGAAAAAAAATGTATTTGAAAGCAATGTTTTTACCAGAGACTCCGGATAGCATAGTTTATGGTTTTACCCATTATCAATTGCAATACTGCGAAAAAGGAGAGGTTGCTTTATGGGAGCATTTGGGCAAGTCTAATCTTTTGTATTCCAGTAAAAAGTCTGATTTTCAAAAGTATATTACAGAAGGACCATTCAATCCAAGTTTAGATTTACCGGGCAATAGTGGAACTTGGTTGGGAGCTCAGATTATTATGCAATACGCAGATCGCTTGAGGATGGAGCTGTCGGGTCGGGAAAACAAGAAAGAGACTGACCGAAAAATTGTTCAAAGAATTTTAGAAGAGCAGGATCCGCTGATTTTCATTCAAAAGTACAAACCAAGAAAGTCTTAGTTAATTTTAGTTAAATGGAAGGCAATAAAAACGGATTTGATTATTTTGTGCATACGAAAATAGTACATATGTTAAGAGTTTTCTTTTTGCTACTTTTTCCTTGTTTGCTTTCGGGTCAAGGATACATGCTACTTCCAATGGATGAGGCGCAGCAAAATCATTTGAAGGCCTATGGCATTACTTATAAGGTATTAGAGCTGAAATCGGATGCCTGGTGGTTATTAAATTACAGGGGTGGGAGTTTTGCCTTTGCCTACAGTGATCTTTTTAGAAAGGAG
This sequence comes from uncultured Saprospiraceae bacterium, assembly GCA_964574485.1. Taxonomy (GTDB): domain Bacteria; phylum Bacteroidota; class Bacteroidia; order Chitinophagales; family Saprospiraceae; genus Saprospira. The sequence goes on from CAZNNX010000083.1 coordinate 9,564, forward strand.
TGTATAACAAGAGGTGTTAGTTTTGAAATTGTTCCAGAGGCAAAATTTCAACGTATTTTGGCTGAGATAGCAGATCCTGAAACCAATATGGAGGCAATGAAATTGGAGGTGGCTCCTAAAGTTGCAGTATATAGTCCTACCAAAAACGAAAGAGGAGAAGAAATTCAACCCTGGGATGACGCTGTTACTTTGGTTTTAACCTATGCTGAAATTCCTTATGATTTAGTTTATGACGACGAAGTTTTGGGAATGAAATTGCCCGAGTACGACTGGCTGCATCTTCATCATGAGGATTTTACGGGTCAATATGGAAGATTTTACGCCAATTATAGTTCGCAACAGTGGTATAGAGAACATGTAAGATCCATGGAACAAATGGCGACGAAACATGGTTATGCCAAGGTGTCTCAATTAAAATTGGCTGTTGTTAAAAGAATTCAGGAATTTGTATCTGGTGGAGGGTTTATGTTTGCTATGTGTTCAGCCACAGATAGTTATGATATCGCCTTGGCGGCAGAGGGTGTTGATATTTGTGATTTTATGTATGATGGCGATCCACAAGATCCAGCTGCGCAATCCAAATTGGATTTCAACAAAACTTTTGCCTTTAAGGATTTTCAATTGGTTCGGGATCCATATGTTTATGAATTTTCAACGATTGATGCCTCTCCATTAACAGAACCGAATCGAATGGTTCGGGATGATCAGGATTATTTTAATTTGTTTGATTTTTCTGCTAAATGGGATCCTGTTCCAACGATGTTAACACAATGTCATACGAAAACAGTTAAGGGTTTTATGGGTCAGACAACTGCCTTTAGAAAAAACCAAATTAAGTCCAATGTTTTGGTTCTGGGAGAAAATAAAGGGTTCAATGAGGCGCGTTATATTCACGGGACTTTTCAAAAAGGATTTTTTAGTTTTTTTGGAGGACATGATCCTGAAGATTATCGTCATTTTGTTTTGGATCCACCTACAGATCTTAACTTACACCCCAATTCTCCAGGATATCGTTTGATATTGAATAATATCCTTTTTCCGGCGGCAAAGAAAAAACAAAGGAAGACTTAATGGAAATCAGATACGCTAAGTCTTTTACCAGTACAAAGCTAAAGATCAAAGTAGGTATAGAAGGTGTTCTGATACAGGTACCCTTTTTGATTACCAAAAAAAGAGCTGAAATGTATGTGGAGAAACATATGCCCTGGATTATCAAAAAATATGAATCTTTTCAGAAAACAAGGCCTAAGGTATTTGATATTGGTTTTGTTTATCCTACCAAATTAACTGAAGTCAGAGTACTTTCCACAACTGAATCAAACCCGTTTATAACACAGCATAAAGAGTATCTGGGGATATACATCCCAGAAAAAGCAAAAATCAAAGCGGATTCCTATCAGAAGTTGATACATGAGCAAATTGTATTACAATTGAGGAGGGAAGCAGATGTATATTTGATTGAGAAAACCAGGAAATGGGCCCAAATAAAAGGCATTCGAATCAATAAAGTGGCAGTAAGAGTTACAAAATCAAGATGGGGTAGTTGCTCTTCCGAAGACAATATCAGTTTATCTGTATTTCTGATGAAGTTGCCTGAGGAATTGATAGATTATGTAATCTGTCATGAATTGGCGCATGTGAGAGAAAAAAATCACAGCAGGGCTTTTTGGATGCATCTGGAATCTATTTTACCAGGGGCAAAGCAATTGGATAAAAGATTAAATGAGTACAGTACAGGGCTTTAATTATTTTTTCTTTTTAAAGTTCGGGTTATTTTTCGCCTGATTTTGAGGATGATTGCCTTTAAACTTATTGTTGGCATTTCCCGGGTTTTTCTTAAAATTATGATTTCCGGGTTTTCTGTATTGTTGTTTCAGATTGTTTTTCTTTTGAACATGGTGTGTATTATTGGCACCCTGGGCTTTAAACTGAGGCTGTATGAGAAAATTGATATTTGTGGCCTCATCTAAATGGATTTCTCCTCCACTTAAAATTTTCATTTCCTGAGCAACAACATCATCGCTGGCATTATCTCTATTCCAATTTTTATAACACATTTTCATAAAGGCTCCAGTGACTTTAATCAACTCCTCTTTTACTTCAGGGTCTTCAATCTTTGAAGCTTTTTCCAGCAACCTCTGGATTCCTTTTCCATAATGTTTATATCTGATTCCACCGCTCGGATAAGGAACTTGCTCAGGTTTTTTAGCTTCTTTTTTAGGGGGGATGTTATCAGGTGTATCCACATCCAGTTCGTAATCGCAAATTTGTAAGATATGTGACCAAATTTTTAATTTATAATCATCAACATTGCGGTTATTTACAGGGTACATTTCAAGAATCATTTCCACTATTTTGTCGATGGCAGCCTGTCTTCTTTCCCTATCAGGAAGTGCTTTGGCGAATAAAATCATTTTTTGAAAATTTCTGCCAAATTCTCTGACGATGATGGGTTCTTTCGCTGTGTGGTATTCTTGCATATTTGATTATTCTACGGTAACTGATTTTGCTAAATTTCTGGGTTGATCTACATTGCAGCCTCTGGCTACAGCAATATGATAGGCCAAAAGCTGAAGAGGAATTACAGATAATAAAGGTGTGAGAGGCTCTGCAGTGTCCGGGATTTCAATAAAATGATCAGACATTTGGGCAATTTCATAATCATTTTCCTTGACGATTGAAATAATTTGACCTTTTCGAGCTTTTACCTCCTGGATATTACTGATAACTTTCTCTCTTGTACTATCATTCGTTGCAATGACAATAACGGGCATATTTTCATCTATAAGCGCAATTGGACCATGCTTCATTTCTGCTGCGGGATAACCTTCAGCATGAATATATGAAATTTCCTTCAGCTTCAGTGCCCCTTCGAGCGCTACGGGGAAATTATATCCTCTACCCAGGTAGAGTGCATTAGTAGTATTAATAAACAGAGTAGCAATTTCTTTTATTTTAGAATCATTTTCTAAAACCCGTTTTACTTTTCTGGGAATATTTTCCAACTCATTAACAAGCTCATGAAAATAAGTATTCGAGATAGTTCCTTTTAATTGTGCTAATTGTAAACCAATGAGTGTCAATAAGGTAAGTTGACCTGTAAAAGCTTTGGTGGAGGCTACCCCAATTTCAGGACCAGCGTGAATATAAGATCCGGCATCTGTCATTCTTGCTATCGTGGAGCCAACCACATTACAAATGCCATAGACCAAACAACCTTTTTCTTTGGCGAGATCAATTGCTGCTATTGTATCAGCCGTTTCCCCTGATTGAGAAATGGCAATGATTAGATCCTTTTCTGATAATATAGGATTTCTATATCGAAATTCAGAAGCATATTCAACTTCTACCTTAATTCTGGCCAATTCTTCAATGATGTACTCGCCAATTAGTCCTGCAATCCAGGATGTGCCACAAGCTGCAATGACGATTCTATCTGAATTAATAATTCTTTTTTCGTACTCATTTATTCCTCCCAAAGTAATTTTCCCTTGGCTGGCGATGAGTCTTCCTCTCATAGCATCTGCAATTGTATCAGGTTGCTGGTATATTTCTTTGAGCATATAATGCTCGAAACCGCCTTTCTCAATTGCTTCAATTTCCATTTCTAGGTATTGAACAAAAGGAGTTACTAATTTATTGTCAATAGATTTAATGAGAAATGCACCATTTCTTTCCAAGCTCACAATTTCCTCATCACGAAGATATACAACATTTTTTGTGTATTCGATAATAGGAGAGGCGTCTGAAGCGAGAAAATATTCTCCTTTGTCTCCCAAACCTAAAACAAGGGGGCTTCCTTTTCTTGCTGCAATAATTTGCTCAGGATTTTCCTTGTCTAATATTACAATGGCATAAGCTCCTACAACCTGCGACAAGGCCAGTCTGACAGCCTCAGCTAAATCAATATTTTCTTTATCCTG
>CAZNNX010000084.1:0-10556 GCA_964574485.1 uncultured Saprospiraceae bacterium
TTTGATAGCTGATCAGGGTTTAGTAGCAATTACAGAAAATGACGGGAATGCAAGAATGTCATTCAGTTATCCAAAAGTACATGTAGCCATAGCAGGTATTGAGAAAGTCATACCCGATATGAGTCATTTGTCTCTTTTTTGGCCATTATTGGCTACCTATGGCACAGGCCAGCATCTTACCGTGTATAATAGTTTGGTGGCAGGCCCAAGGAGAGCGGGAGACAGTCAGGGTCCCGAACATATGTATCTTATACTTTTGGATAATGGGAGAACGAATTTACTTAGTGATGAGAAGGAACAGTATGCGCTACATTGTATTCGTTGTGGGTCCTGTTTGAATGCCTGCCCTGTCTACAGAACCATAGGCGGACATACTTACGAATCTGCATATGGCGGTCCAATCGGAGCAGTTTTGATGCCTTCCCTGCATCAACATCAACAATATAGTCATTTGAGTGAGGCTTCCAGTCTCTGTGGTGCTTGCACAGAAAATTGCCCTGTCAATATCCCCTTGCATACCTTGTTATTGCACAACAGAAATAAAGCAAGGCAAACAGAATCGCAATTGCTTCCAAAAACCATATGGACAGTTTGGGAGAAAGCAATGTTGGATCCCAAATGGATAGATTTTGCTCCCACCGTTAAAAATTGGATGTTTCAGGTCTTTTTTTCCAAATATTGGGGAAAAAGAAGAAAACTACCTCAGATGCAAGCCAAGTCTTTCCGTAAATTATGGAAAGAAGGCAGGGTTTGAAGGGATTGATTTTGAAATCTAAGAGAGAACCATTATCTTTCCGATATAAAATTAGAATTATGAGAAAATTACTGACCTTATCTTTTTTCTTGTTTTGTGGTATCCTTATGGCACAACAAAACCAAAATAATGAGCAGCCTGAATTTTATGTAAGAAGGATCATCCAAGAAATGACCGACGCGTATCAGTTGAACAATGATCAACAAATTGCAGTAAAGAAGGCAGCTGTGACTATCCTTGAAAATGCAAGAAATAATAATCTAAGTGCCGAGAATAAAAAAGCATTTCAGAATGAGTTTAATGCAAGAATGCAAGCTATACTCAGAGCTGATCAATACAATCATTATCTGAATGTACAGAGTAAAACAACCTCAGTACATATTGATAACATGATGGAAAGAGCTAAAAATTCCAGCACGATTTCCAAATAGTAATTGTATTTACTGCTGATGTAGAATTTTTTCCCAACCCTCAAAAAAAAATAAGAGGGTGAAATTTTTATACCTTTTATTCTGTATGTTGAAAAAAATCGAGCATATCGGCATAGCTGTTAAAGACTTGGATCAGAGTGAATCTTTGTATGCCAAGCTCCTGGGAGTGGCGTCCTATAAGAGAGAAGAAGTTGCTTCCGAAGGAGTTATTACTTCATTTTTTTTGTGTGGAGACTCGAAAATTGAACTCTTAATGGCAAAGCATGAAGATAGTGCCATCGCTAAATTTATTGAAAAAAAAGGTGAAGGTATTCATCATATCGCATATGAGGTCGAAGATATTTGGGTTGAAATGAAGCGCCTGGAATCAGAGGGTTTTGAGTTGATTCACAAAGAACCCAAAAAAGGAGCTGACAATAAATTAATTTGTTTTTTACATCCTAAATCTTCAGGATCTGTTCTTGTAGAACTCTGTCAGGAAATAAAATGACCTCCGAAATCTGGATTTATCTTTTGGCATTTTCAGCCAGCCTGGTAGCAGGCACGATAAACACTTTAGCAGGGAATGGATCATCATTAACCCTGGCTGTTCTAATGGGAGTGGCTGGATTGTCGCCAAAGGAAGCCAATGCTACGATTCGGGTAGGTGTTCTTTCGGCCGCATTGTCTGCCTTGCCTACATTTTATGGGAAAGGTTACATCCGGCTATCCAAAGAAATTTCTAAGGTATTGGCGCTGGTATTTGGCGCAGTAATTGGCATTTTTATTGCATTGTATATTGACAATCATTCTTTTAAAGAAGTATTTAAATACTTGTTTATATTGATGTTGTTTTTTGCCCTTTTTAAACCAGAACGATGGATTCAGGAAAATCAGGTAGAACCTGGTTCTTCGTATTTATTAATTTTTCTTTATTTTCTTTTGGGCGTTTATGGTGGATTTGTTCAAATGGGCCTAGGTGTATTTTTTTTATTTGTTGCAGTTTGGTTTGAGAAGAAAAATATAATTCAAGCATCGGCACTTCGAACCATTTGTATTGGTTTATTCAGTCCAATTGCAATTTTAATTTTTGCTTATTTCGGTCTTGTGCGTTGGGATTTTGCATTTTTTATGGCAATAGGAGAGGGCATCGGAGGCCGGGTGGGTTCCATCCTGGCAACACAATACAAAAACGCAGCGGTCTATGCGCACAGATTATTGATAATAGTACTGGTAGTAGCTATATTTCAAAGTTTTTGGTAATGGAAAATTAGTCTTGATTATAAAATAGTTGATCTTCCTGAGCTAATTTTCTAAGCAAAGGAGAACATCTGTATCGGTCTTCCCGATAAAAGCTATACAGTCGATCCATTTTTTCTAACCAATACGCCGGACCTTTCTCATCGGCCCATTTTAATAGACCCTTTGGATAATTTACACCCTGGGTCATAGCTAAATCAATATCCTCTGCCGTGGCTATATTCCAAAAGAGTGCATCAGCTGCCTCATTTATGAGCATGGCGAGAATGCGTTCAAAAATAATATGACCTAAATTTTCGTCTTGTGTCGGGGTAGGTAAAGGGCTACCATCATATATATAGTGACCTCTTCCTGTTTTCCTGCCCCAAAACTTAGCTTCATGAAGTCTTTTTTGCGTGAAAGAGGGTTTGTATTTTGGATCGTAGTAAAATGAATGAAAAACTGACTCTGTAACAGTGTAGTTGATATCATTTCCAATATAATCCATTAAGGTAAAAGGGCCCATTTTAAATCCGCCCTGACTTGTCATTGCCCAATCAATGGTTGCGATGTCTGCCATTCCCTCTTCCAGAATACGTAATGCTTCTCCATAAAAGGGACGAGCCACTCGATTTACAATAAATCCCGGTGTATCCTTTGTTAAAACAGTGGTTTTCCCCCAGGAGTCAATAATATCCTTTGATTTCTGAATTATTTCAGAAGATGTTTGTACTGCAGGTATGACCTCTACAAGTTTCATAATAGTGGCCGGATTGAAAAAATGTATACCAATGACTCTTTCCGGATGATTACAGGAGGAGGCAATAGAGGCGATTGACAAAGAAGAGGTATTAGTTGCCAGAATACAATCTTTCTGCACGCATTGTTCTAAGTCTTTAAATACATTTTTTTTGATTTCTAAATTTTCAACTATAGCCTCTATAATGAGGGAGCAGGATTCAAAGTCTTTTATTGAAACACTTGTTTGAATTGACGCTAAGGTTTGTCTTTGATCATCCGGGCTGATTTTTCCTTTTTCGGTTAATTTTTCTAATGAATCCTGAATGGAGGTATATGCTTTTTGTAAGGCGGATTCATTTTGGTCAACTAAAATGACACGGTGACCCCGACTGGCCGCAACTTGAGCGATGCCGGCACCCATAGAGCCAGATCCTAAAATCCCAACGATCATTTTTTTCATGAGAATGTTTTTAATTGTTTGAAATTGGGACTTCTTTTTTCAAGAAAGGCAGAGACTCCCTCTTTGTATTCTGGCGCATTTCCTGCTTCGACTTGTAAGAGACCTTCTATTTCCAGTTGTTTTTCCAAAGGATTTTGCAGGCCCAGGTTGATTAACCTTTTGGTCATCCCAAGAGCTTTTGCAGGCATGGAAACGATTCTTTCGGCCAATTGTTGGATATATGAATCAAAAATATCTGCCTCGACAGTTTTGTATATCAAACCCATTTGTTCAGCTTCCTGGGCTGTTACTTTGTCGCTGAGCATCATCAATGCCGTTGCTCTTTGAAGCCCTACCAAGCGGGTAAGTAAATAAGTCCCCCCACTATCCGGAACAAGGCCAATTTTACTGAAGGCTTGGGTGAAAGATGCTTTGGATGATGCTATGGTAAAATCACAAGCCAGGGCAATATTGCAACCTGCCCCTGCAGCAACGCCATTCACTGCAGCAATGATTGGCTTTTCAATCTCCCTGATTCTTTTAATAATGGGATTATAATGCTCATTTAGAATCACTTCAAAGCTAATTCCATTGGATTCGTCAATGGCTTCATTCAAATCCTGACCGGCGGAAAATGCTTTCCCATTCCCGGTAATGACAAGGCAGCGAACCTCTTCATTTGATTCGAAATGATCAAGTGCATCAATGAGCGCAAGCGCCATTTCTCTGTTAAAGCTATTAAACACTTCAGGTCTGTTGAGCCTGATAAAACCAATATTTGATTCGATTTTTAATTCAATTACATTCATTATTTATCATTATTTCTGTTAAAACCAATGGAACCTCTTTTTTGTTCTTTGTCAGCTTCTTTTTCGTTTGGTGTAAAACCGTTTGCATCTTCTGGTTCAATCGTGGAAATCATCTCCTTTGTTCTTTCTGAAGAATTCATGGAGGCCATTCTCAGATTTTGTTTCTTCACAATCTCCCCTATTATTTTTCTAATTGTTCTGGCATTTCCGAAATATTTGTTTTTGTTTGCCCACAAACTATGGATATATGGTTTTAATACCTCAACGGCAGCAGGGCTTAGTTTAAGATGTTGACTTTCCAGCATATCTTCAGCAATTTCGAAAAGTTGATCTACCGTGTAGTCTGAAAAATGAAGTGTTCGGTCGAATCTGGACATAAGACCTGGATTACTTTCAAGAAATTCCTGCATTTCTTTAGGGTAGCCTGCAACAATAAGCATAAATTCACCCCGGTGGTCTTCCATTCTTTTCAATAAGGTATCTATCGCCTCTTTCCCAAAATCATTTTCATATTTATTGGTCAGGGCATAAGCTTCATCTATAAAGAGTCCGCCACCCATGGCGGATTGTACGATTTCATCAGTTTTAACGGCGGTTTGTCCGATATATTCTGCGACCAATCCCATGCGGTCTGTTTCAATCAAATGTCCTTTCTCCAAAACGCCCAAGGCCTTGTAAATATTAACGATGATTCTTGCGACAGTTGTTTTTCCCGTTCCCGGATTTCCAAGAAATACAGTATGTAAGGAAAAAGATTTTTTAACATCTCTGCCAATTTCAGTATAATACTTTACCAATTTTGCCATTTCATCGACATCTCGCTTAATATCTTCCAGGCCCACCAAACTATGTAATTCTTTGAGGGCTTCTTCCAGCATAGGTTGATTTACAGGAATGCTTACATTTTTCTTGGCTTGTAATCCAAATACTTTTTCAACATCTTCCAATTGAATCGTTGAAAGATCTGTTTTACTTAATTGCGCCAATTGATCTTTGGGGAGCTTCATCAGACGAACTGCCATGTTTTGTTTGCACTCTTCAATTAAACCATTGATATATCTGGCATTTCCGAAATGAGAATCTCTGGTTCTGTAAACTTCATGAATCTGTCTGTCCATAAGTTCTGCAGCAGCAGCGCTGAGAGAAATATCTTTTTTGATCATGACAGAACTGGCAATATGCTTAAGCTCTGATGGGGTGTAATCGGGAAAATCAATAACATGCTGTATTCTTGATTTCATCCCGGTATTTTTATTTAAGAAATGATTCATTTCTTTGGGATAGCCGGCAAAAACAAAGGCGATATCGCCCTTCCCATTCGACATTTCTCTAATCAAGACTTCGATGACTTCCTGGCCAAAATCTTTGCCGTCATCTCCTCTTTCGGTTAAGGAATAGGCTTCATCAACAAAAAGGATACCTCCCCTTGCTTTTTCTATTGCTTTTTCAACCTTGGGTGCAGTATGTCCTATGTATTCACCAACCAGATCCGTTCTTGTAACTTCGTGAACCTGTCCTTTACTTAGTAAGCCCATGCTATGATAAATGGAACCTAGCATTTGAGCTACAGTAGTTTTACCTGTGCCGGGATTTCCCAGAAAAACAGCATTGAGATTAAATGTATTTGATTCTTTAAATCCTTTTTCTTGTCTGATTTTGATAAAACTCAGATATTCATACATTTCGTTGATCTTATCTTTCACAGTTTGTAATCCGATAAGGGAATTAATTCCGGCCATGGCCTCTTCAAAACTTGGGACAGGGTTTGACTGCGTCTTGTCAAGAACAGTTTGTAAATCTTTTTGCTGGTTTTGTATATTTGATTGGGTGTCGAATGCCATTTGTCCTTCTTGTTCAATTTCTTTTATATCAACTTGAAATGGAAGGACCGCTATCAATTGATCCATAAAAATAAGCTCCAGAGTGTAGAGATCCGCAAACCAATAATCCCCTTGTTCGCTTCCAAATCCAGTTTGAAGAACCACTGGTTTATTTTGATTGGTTACTTCGCTAAAATATTCAAAATAACCTTTGTGTTGACCTGCATCATTATAAATGTTGAATTGTAGTTCCAATGGAAATTGTACAAAGGGAAACAGTGCTTCCAGATGCAACTCAACATTGATATATCTACAGTTGGATTTTGAAAAAACGCGGAGGTATTTTCTGTCAGTTATGGGGGGTGTATCAATTCCGCTTTCAAAAAGTTTGATAGAAGAAATCGAGAAATAAGGGTTATGTTTTTCTTGAACTAAACCTTGATTGATGATATAGAACTCAGTAGAGGCTACACAGGTCTCATCGATAAAAACTTCCCATTGGTATTTTCCTGCTTTCCACCAACCTGGTTCAGCTGTACCCCATCCCTCTCTTGCAAAAATGAGATTGGTCTCTTTAGATATTTTATAAGTTTTGTTTAGCTCGCAGATATTTTTGTTTTCATCAACTTTTGTGCATTTGTAACGAATTTTTAGTTCCCATTCTGATTCGTCAAACAGTTTATTAAATAAGCAGAGTTCCACATAGAGGTATCTGCATTCTGATATATCATAGACTTTTCGGTATTTTTTTTCGTCACCGAATAGTTTTTCAGCAGAACCAAAGACTTTTAGATGTTTGAATTTGTATTGATTACTCATATGGCGAACTTTATTTTGTTATCAGTAAATACAAAGTTAATTTTTATCGACAATTTGACGATTCTGCAAGTGAATTTTTATCTTTACTTCATCGACATAGAAAGAATTTAAAATGAAACTGGAACAAAGTTACACTGTCGCTCAAATTGCAGAACTAATAGGAGCCAAGGTTATTGGAGATCCCTCGGTTCTCATTACACACCTGAACGAAATTCACAAAGTTTGTAAGGGGAGTTTGATTTTTTTAGATAACGAAAAATATGCCTCGCAAGCAATTTACTCCTCTGCTTCTGCCATATTGGTGAACAAAGAGATGGAGTGTCCTCCAAATAAAGCTTTGTTGCTGGTTGAAAATCCATTTGAAAAGTATAATGATTTAGCTTTGATGTTCAGGCCTAAATCTTTTTTACAGGGTCAAATCAGCCCTACTGCTCAATTGGGTGAAGGAACCGTAATTGCCTATGGTGCAATTATTGGGAATCATGTAAAAATTGGCAAAAGATGTGTTATACATGCCAATACGGTCATTTTAGATTATACGGTCATTGGTGATGATGTTGAAATTTATCCAAATACCACACTTGGGAGTGACGCATTTTATTACCATGTGAATCCAGATAAATCATATGATCCATGGCACTCGATTGGAAGAGTGGTAGTTGAGGATCAGGTGCGTATTGGTGCCGGTTGTACTATAGACAGAGGTGTTTCAGGAGATACGGTGATAGGATTGGGTACAAAAATCGACAATCAGGTGCATGTCGGTCATGGAGTAGTGATAGGTAAACATTGTCTCATTGCTGCTCAAACAGGTATTGCCGGCAAAACCATTATTCAGGATTATGTTACCATTTATGGTCAGGTGGGTATTTCCAAGGGTCTAGTGATAGGAGAGGGGGCTATTATTTTTGCTCAAACGGGTGTTTCAAAGTCAATTCCGGGAGGTGGAAAAAAATATTTAGGATCACCAGCCGCTGATGCCATTCAAACTTTTAAAGAACTGGCTGCTATAAGAAGATTGCCAGAGATGATGAAAAAATGGGACAAGATGATTGATCAGTCTGAAGATAAAGAATGAGATTGATTTTTGGTGGCATTTGGTTTCGAATTTGTATTCTTACTTTAACGCTAAGAATTGTACTATCATATCTTCCTGAGATTACCGAAAAATGGTATTCTGAAGGTTTTTATCGTCTTCCGCGATTTGTTTTTGATTACACTTCTCTCTGTTTTGATTGGCCTTGGCTCATTCTCATTATTTTTCTGTTAGCCCTGCTCTTATTGTACAGCTTGGTTTTTAGAAGAAATCTGCGTTTTTTTAAAATGAAATCTTGGATCGAATTTTTTAGTGCTGCCATAGCTCTGTTTTTGATATTATGGGGGTTTCATTATGCGCGAATTCCCATTGAAAAAAAATTAAAGATAACCGCAACAGAACCCAGTTCACAGGACATCGAGAAAGAGATGGGAAAAGTCTATCTGGCATGTATAAATATAAGGCAAGAGATAAAATGGGATGACAGTACAGCAATTTCGGATGAATCCCTGCCTGAATCCTGGCAACCTTCATTGCGGGGAGACATGAAAAAATTTCTTAGCGAGATAGGCTATCAGGTTTTTGGAGAGGTTCATGTGAAAGAAATGTACCCTGCCGGATTTTTATATCTTTTTCAATCTGCCGGAGTTTTCCTTCCGTTTACAGGAGAAGGGCATATTGAGTCTGGGCTTCATCTTTTACAAAAACCTTTCACTATGGCACACGAAATGGCCCATGGATATGGTTTTGGAGATGAAGCTACTTGTAATTTCCTGGCTTTTATGGTAGGTAAAAAGCACAAAGATCCATTATTTCGTTATGCTATACATTTTAACTACCTGCGTATTTTGAGTTTTGAGTTAGAAGAAAGGCAAAGAAAACTATTTATGGATCGTTTGCAACCCGGAATAAAAAATGACTGGAAATCCATAATAGAGAAAAAAAATAAATTTTGGCAAGGCTTTTCGGGTTTTCAGCACATCACCTATGAGGCGTATCTCCGATTGCAAGGTGTACAAGATGGAATGCAGAGTTACCAAAGAATGATAGACCAGGTTTTAGCTTATCAGAAAAAAAATGGTAGCTTCTATTGATTTTTGTATTTTTACAGCATGTTACTTACGCCTCAAAGATTTTTCTGGCAGACAGCTAAGCCTTGCTATATAGTTTTCTGTATAGTTTTTTTTTCATTTCAGATGTTTTCCCAGACAACGCAGCCTGAGGATAGCCTTCCCACTGTATCTTATATCAGGCAGATCAGTATTCCGGAGTATAGTTTTACAAAAAATCAATATGAGGAACTTCGGCTTCATAGCTCAGAGAAACAAATTGAGCTCGAATTCATACCTGTACTACCCGAGCAGATATATGGGGTAAATCCTTTTGAGTTAGACGATGCTTCCAATCCTTTTAATTTGCCAAAGCAAGGGTATAATCAATTCAAAATCAAGGAAAACAAGGCAGGGGATGATGTTAATAAATTTTTTTCAGAGTTGTTTAAATACAAGAGTCAACCCAAGAAAAAAGTAAGCTCAAAGCAGATTGTAGCTGTAATTCCCGCTTGGTTAATGTATTTTCTTTTTGCCATTCTCTGCTTTTACAGTTTTTTAATGGTTTCATTCCGTACAGAGATTTTGAAAATTATCAGGGTAACTTTTAATATTACCATATCAGGTCAAATTTTCAGGGAGCAAAAATCGCTGATTACCTTATTTGATACCTGGACTTTTATTTTGTACGTCCTTTCAACAGCGCTGTATTTGTATCTCTCCAGAGCGATACTTCAAGGTTATGAAGGAGTTGAGCCTTTGTGGAGTGCGATGGATTTATTCTATTTTTTACTTTCGGTAGCCTTGGTTTTTATTGTAAAATGGATTCAATTGAAAATTACCGGAATGATTTTTTCTGTAAATCAATTGTCTGATTATTTCACCTTTACTATGTTTCAGTTGCATAGTTTTTGGGCATATATAGCCTTTCCTTTTGTTTTTATTCAAGCTTTTGTGCCCGATCCACTGCGTTATTTTTTAATGGGTTTATTGGGGTTTACATTGATATTCTTATACTTATATCGTTATTTTAGAATGATTTTGGTATCAATTGATTTTATTTTGTCAAATAAACTACATTTTTTTATCTATATTTGCAGCGTCGAAATATTACCGATTTTAATAGTCCTGAAGTATTTTTCTTTAATTTGACAAAATGTCTACAAATACTGTGAATAAAAAAGAGAGAATGAAGCCAGTTCATAGCATACTGGTTACACAGTTGACAACCCCCAATAATCAAGCTCCCTATGACAGATTGGTTGATAAATATGGGGTAAAGATAGATTATAGACCATTTACGGAAGTTCAACCTGTAAATGCACAGGCATTTAGAAAACAGAAAGTCAATTTAGAGGAACACAGTGCGGTTATTTTCATAAGTAAAAGCGCAGTTGATCATTATTTCAGAGTTTGTGATGAAATGCGATTCAAAGTACC
>CAZNNX010000084.1:10656-13248 GCA_964574485.1 uncultured Saprospiraceae bacterium
AGTTCCGATTTATCAGATTTGGAAAATGTATTTTATGATATTCTTGTTTTTTTTAGTCCGATAAGTATTGATTCTTTATTTGAGAATTTTCCGAATTTCAAGCAGAATAATACGAGAATAGCAGCTTACGGGGAATCAACTACACAAATTATTACAGAGAAAGGTCTTTTTGTTGATATTCAGGTGCCCGACCCCCAACATCCTCAAATCAGCTCTATGGCGGAAGCTATTGAGTATTACATGAAAGAACAGAGAAATTCACAGATATAAACATTTCTATTATACCTGAAAGGAAAGCTGATTATAAGTTTGAATTTGAAGGGGATAATACTAATTTTGCCAAAATTTATTATTAAACAGTGAACCAATATTATGGAAACAGTAAAAAAATTGAATTACAAAGTTAAAGATATTTCATTAGCCGATTGGGGCCGAAAAGAGATTACCTTAGCAGAAGCTGAAATGCCAGGACTTATGGCCTTAAGGGAAAAATATGGTAAAGAAAAACCATTACAAGGAGCCAGAGTTGCAGGTTGTTTGCACATGACAATTCAAACTGCGGTTCTTATCGAAACCTTGGTAGAATTAGGAGCGGAAGTAACATGGTCTTCTTGTAATATTTTCTCTACGCAGGATCATGCTGCTGCGGCTATTGCTGCTGCCGGAATTCCCGTTTTTGCGTGGAAGGGAATGACTGAAGAGGAATATGAATGGTGTATAGAACAAACCTTATATGCTTTCTCCGGAGGCCAGTCAATGAATATGATTTTGGATGATGGTGGAGATCTTACCAATGTGGTTTTGGATAAATATCCTGATATGGCTAAAGGCGTATTTGGTATTTCAGAGGAAACAACTACGGGCGTACACCGCTTATATGAGAGAGTGAAAAAAGGTAGCTTACCTATGCCAGCTATCAATGTAAACGATTCTGTTACTAAATCTAAATTTGATAACAAGTACGGTTGTAAAGAATCCGCTGTTGATGCAATTCGTAGAGCGACTGATGTTATGATGGCTGGTAAAGTAGCTGTGGTAGCAGGTTATGGTGATGTTGGAAAAGGTACTGCCGCTTCCTTGCGTGGTTCCGGTTGTCGCGTTATCGTAACTGAAATCGACCCAATATGTGCACTTCAAGCTGCTATGGACGGATATGAAGTTAAAAAAATGTCAAATGCAATCCCCAGAGCTGACATCGTTGTAACTGCAACAGGAAACTGTGATATCATCTCAGGAGAGCATTTCAAAATGATGAGAGATAAGACCATCGTTTGTAACATAGGCCATTTTGATAATGAAATCGACATGGCATGGTTAAATCAAAATTATGGCCACAGCAAGATTAATATCAAGCCACAGGTAGATCTTTATAATGTTGATGGTAACGATATCATCGTGTTAGCTGAAGGTCGCTTGGTGAACTTAGGTTGTGCTACCGGCCACCCATCTTTCGTTATGTCTAATTCCTTTACGAACCAAACACTTGCACAGCTTGAACTTTGGACAAATAGAAATACTGGCAAGTATGCGAATCAAGTATATATGTTACCCAAACAACTTGATGAAGAAGTTGCGCGCCTGCATTTAGCTAAAATTGGTGTGGAATTGGAAGAATTGTCAACCAAGCAGGCCGATTATATCGGTGTTGAAAAGGTTGGTCCTTTCAAACCAGAATATTACAGATATTAATCAACTGATTTAATACAAAAAAGGGCTCAAGAAATTGAGCCCTTTTTTTGTCATTATAACTTTAGTTCATACCTGGAAAATTACTTACTTCCTTCACTTTTAAATCAGGAAATGAGTTGACAATTTGAACTTTAAAATCGGGAAAGCTACTTACTTCCTGCCATTCACCACAATCATCGGGAAAACTACTCACCATTTTCACTTTAATGTCCGGGAAACTTTCAACATACTGAATTTTGATATCAGCAAAAGAACTAACGAATTGTACTTTGCCGTAAAGCTTGATACCTTTGTATTCGCAATTTCCCTCCATCATTTGAAGAAAAGCTTCTTTTTTCTCTTCCAGACTTAAATCTGAAAATTTTTGAACTGATTGTGCAGATTGACCATAAACATAACTGCAAGTGCAACAAAGAAAGTAAAAGATAATTTTTTTCATTTTTAGGATTTAAAATTATGAATTAAAAAGGTTTTAAATTTTTGTTTGTCTGTATATACCAATAAAAAGCGCCCATTAGGCAGATCCTTTATGTCTATATAGGCTATCTGTCCGGCCTGCGTACTTATTTCTTTCAACTTTTGGCCCAGCATAGAAAAAATTTCAACCCGGGCAGCTTCCTTTGTTATTATTTCTACTGTCGATGCAATGAGTTTGAATTGAAATGGCTCCGCTGATTCTACTTCATAACTCGGTGTTATGCAATTAACCTGTAAGGTCATTGTATCTCTGTCAAAAATGATGATTTGTTGTGTATCAAGGGCCGTATAATAAATTTGATAGGTACCTGAAGGAAGAGGGGCAAGTACAGCAGTATCAGTACGAGAACAAATCACTGTCATCATGCCATAATCATGGTAAGAGTTTATATATATATCTGTTCCGTTTTTAATTGTCTCATATCT
>CAZNNX010000085.1:0-13200 GCA_964574485.1 uncultured Saprospiraceae bacterium
CAAGAGCTAATGGTAGCTGCCTATGATTTGTACTCGGAGTCAAGGGTGGGGTAGAACTCTTTAGTTGATTTTTTTGTCCCTTATTTTCCATTCAGGAGTCAAAAATTCTCTATGCTATTTGGAAAAAAACAGGTGATTATCCACAATTTTATTAGTGGATCATAGTCTGTTTGAATTGCTGTCAATAATTGTCTATTGGTCATTGTGCACAGTTCATCACTCACTCACTTTGACTGCAAGCTTTATATTTCTATAGGCACTGGTTATAAAGCGAATAGCCATAAAAAATTATAAAAAATTAAATACCTACAATATAATTTTTTAGAAAAAGCTCTAAATTCCAATTCTATTTTGATTTCAAGTTTGAGTATAGAAATATTTTAAGATGCAGACTATTTTGATTGGGCGTTTGGAAGAATGTGATTACATAATTTACGATCCCTTAAATCGTGTTTCACGAAAGCATGCCCTCCTGATAAAAGAAGGAAACAATTTGTTTATTGAAGATTTAGGCAGTTCAAATGGGACATTCATAAATGGCCGAAAAATTAAATCGAATATCCGAGTACCAATAAATTTTCAACAAAAGATTACGCTTTCAAATGATTATGAGTTGGACATTCAAAAGGTTAGATTTCCAGAATTACCAAATGGTAATGGTCAGAATAGTGCATTCAAGGATGATCAGACGATTTTAATGAGAAATTCTTCTGTTGAGCTGAATTCAGGAGGAAAAACTATTTTGTTTGACAGGAATAGTGCAAAGATTGAGGATTTATCCAAGCATGAAACAAATAAATTTAAGATCCTGGGCAGGGCTTCAACCTGTGATATAAAATTGGAAAATTCAATTGTATCTAAATCACATTTAAATATCAGGTTGTTGACTCCCTTAATTATTGAGTTAGAAGATTTAAACTCTACCAATGGCACCTTTGTAGATGGCGAAAAATTAATTCCAAATAAGCGTTATCAGTTTTCAACTTCGGCTCAAGTAAGGATAGGGAATAACCTCAATCTTGAGCTGAAAAAATATTTCCCCGAAATTATTATTCTAGAAAAAAAGGCAGTTGTGCCTCAGTCTTCAGCAAAGACCCCTCCCTCCAATCCATTTGAACCATCAATCGAGGAACAAAAACAATTTAAGGAGTTGGAAAATGTTTGGAAGGAATACAACGGTAGGTTGAATCAAGCTTCAACTGCAGCTACTGGTTTTGGTATTGGTGGAGCCGTGTTGGGGTTAGCGGCCGTTGCATTTACCGGTGCCACAGGTGGCATAGGAGGGATGTTACTGATGACTGGAGGTGGAATTTTAGGTAGATATTTAGGGCAAAAGCAGTCCAATAAAATCAGAGGGGATTTGACTTTTGAGGACGCATTTTTAGAAGTGTATGCTTGTCCTAAGTGCAAGGAATCTTTTCAAAAAAAACCATGGATTACCATTCGGGAATGCTTTAAGTGTAAAACTAAATATAGATGAAATGAAATACTTTAAATGTGGAAATTGTCAAGCTCCATACAAAATCGATGAGGCTACAATCACGAAAGTTCAGGTAGCAGTTAATTGTCCAAAATGTGGAGTGAAGAACATCATTAGATTTGGGCCATTCCTGGTTGTGCAGTCAAAGCATGGAATTCAACAATTCCCCTTAAAAATGGGGGAAAACACACTGGGGAGAAAATCTGAGAGTTCTGAGGCTGATTTTCAAATTGAGGATGAGCATGTGAGTAGAACTCATCTTGAGGTTTCACTTGAAGAAACTGAAAACAAACTGTTCATTACTCTTGAGGATAAGAGCAGCTTAAATGGAACGTTTAATAAAAATAAATTGAGGTTGAAGCCTTCTCAAAAATACCCATTTAAGAAGGATGATTTTGTAATAGTTGGTCTTAGTAAAATCACACTAAAAATTAATTGATCATGGAGGATAAAACACAAATTTCAAATTCTGGATCTTCAGATAGAAATGAAAAAACAGTGGTAATGAGCTCTAATTCAAAGGCAGAAAATTCAATGCCCAAAGAACAAGGCAATACTCCAGAAGGGAATCCTAGTAATGAAACAGCACAGGATGCTACTCCTCCAAAAAACCCTAATACTAAAACTTCAGAGGATTTTATCAAGGATTCCAAATCCAAGAAATCCATCGCACCTGCTGTTGCGGCAGGAATAGGCGCGGCAATGGCCTCTGGTGTGGCAGGCGTTGCCCTGGGCGCAACTAATTCTGATAAAATCAAGGAGGTGGTAGGTAATGTTTTTGGTGCTGAAGAGACCCCTCCTTCACCGGAAGATGTGCCTGAAGCGGAGGTATCCACTTCCCCAACAGAGAATATTCAGGGTAACACAGACGGAAATACTATTCAACCGGTCTCTGAGCCTACAGAGGCAGAGGCGGGCGAGGATGGTATGTCTTCGCTCGAAATTTCTGGAGCAGATCAAGAAGGGAATGTGTATTCGGTTTCCTTTTTGGATGTTGATGGAGATGGGGAGTATGATATCCAAAATGTAGAATTCCAGACCGTAGATGGGGTGACAATCTCATACACCGAATATGGAGATTCTTTAAATCCAACTTTTATGGATGACCTGTTGCTTGCAGGAAATACCGATTATGTGGATTGTGGATTTTGTGATGTGCAAGGGGTAAGCATGATGGATTCCTATCTCTATGAGATTCAGCCTGGTGATACGCTTTCTGAAATTGCATTAGCTAACAATACCTCTGTAGAGCATTTGATGGAGTTAAATCCTCAGATTTCTGATCCAGATTTAATTTATTCAGGAAATAACCTGATTGTTCCTGATGGGGATTCTTTTGAGTATTCAGAAACTTTAGAGTCCAATACATTTATTGCAGAGGAAACTGATGGTTTCCTGGAGGGAGAAATGGTAAATGTAGAATTTGATGATTCTATGTATGTAGAGGAGGATTACTTCGTCTCAGAAGGGCAAACAGAATTGCCTAATGCAGAACTTGGTTCCATAGATTGGGAATCCTTTTACGATAACCCAGTGGAAAATCCATACACGAATGAACTTGAATCGATTGATTTTGAAGCGA
Organism: uncultured Saprospiraceae bacterium; assembly: GCA_964574485.1. Taxonomy (GTDB): domain Bacteria; phylum Bacteroidota; class Bacteroidia; order Chitinophagales; family Saprospiraceae; genus Saprospira. The sequence goes on from CAZNNX010000085.1 coordinate 3,063, forward strand.
TGGAAACGCCACAGAGCTACAATGAAATGGACTACGGAATGGAAGATTTCGGTCTAGATGAATCTGGAATGGGATTCATTTAAAATAAAAAAACATGATAAAAATTTTAGAGCAGGAATTTATTTCTGAAGTAGGAAAAAGAGCAAACAATGAGGACAAGTGCGGGTATATTGCAACATCTACTTATGTAGTTTGTGATGGTGTTGGAGGTCTGGACAAAGGTGAAATTGCTTCTGATATTGTTTGTAGATCTATTTTAAGGTCATTTTCCGAGCAATCCAACTGTACAATTGAAGAAGCTCTTCCCATAGCGGAATCTAGTATGGACGCCTTTTTGGAGGAAAATCAAAATGCCATCGGAATGGCTACTACCTTGACTTTAGCCCAAATTCGAGAGGATGGAATTTATGTAGCCTGGGTAGGTGATAGTAGAATTTACCAATTTAGGTCAGGTAAAGTCAATTTTGTGACTAGGGATCACAGTTGGGTAAATGACGCCTTAAAAATGGGTTTGATTACGAAGGAAGAAGCCATTAATCACCCCAAATCAAACATCATTACTAGAGCTGTTCAAGGAGCCAGTAAGCCGGTGAAGGCCGATTCCAAACTAATTAAGGATCTGTTACCTAATGACTATTTTCTGCTTTGTTCAGATGGTGTTTTAGAGAGCTGGACGGATGAAGAACTCGAAGATTTGTTTTCGAGTGAGTTGTCCTGTGCGCAAATTTTAAATCAGATCAAGCTGAAATGCGAAAAACTATCCAAAGATAATTTTACCGCTATTGCATTTAAGGTTGAAGATGCCCAAATCCCTGCTTTGCAAGAAGAGGAAACACAATTTGTGGAGGCCATTCCTGTAACCGAATACAAGGAACCTCTTGAAGCGAAAATTGAAAAGGAAGCGAAAAGTGGTGGGTCAGGCAAAACTTTCAAGATGGCTCTCGTAGCGTTCCTATTTCTAGTTTTTGTAGTGGGGCTCTTCTTTTTTAAGGATACCCTAAAAAAGGTTTTTACGGAAGATAATTCGCCCAAGAAGGAGCAAAGAAAACCTCAGAATCAGAAAGTTCCTGATGAGCCGTCTGAACCTAATGAGCAATCTGAACCTGAAGAACAATCTGAACCAGGAACGAAAAAGGACGATGCCCAATCAACCCAATAGAATGCAACTGTGGATGGCTTCGTGACGGATAAAGCAACAAGTTTTAGTTTACCTATTCTTCATCAATCCTTAGCCATCCTTTCTTGACAAAACCACTGAACTATGAAAAAGCTATTTCTTATTTATTTCTTTGCGAGTTTAACCTCTTCGGTATTTGCACAATGCATCAAAGGAGACTGTGTATCTGGTACCGGTGAAAAGATTTATCCTGACGGAAGTAAATTTGAAGGGGTTTTTCAAGAAGGGCAAAAGTTGAAAGGGATCTACAAGTATCCCAATGGAGATCAATACGAAGGCGGCTTTAAACAGGGAAAACGAGATGGATTGGCAACCTATAGTTATTCCAATGGGGAGCGCTACGAAGGGTTTTATGTGGATGATGCTAAATCCTATGGAAAATTTTCTTTCAAGAATGGGGATAGCTACACCGGCACCTTTGCAAACAATCTATTCAATGGCTACGGTTCCTTTAAAAAGAATTCTGGGGAGCTTATCGAAGGATATTGGGAAAATGGCAAATATAGTTTGAGCCTAGAGGAAGAATTGGAAATAACGGATTCCACACTCGTAGCAAATCCTGATTCTACAGCAAATGCAAGATCCTCCTCCCAAAAATCACTTCGCCCTAGAGTTTTTGCGGTAGTTGTTGGAATTTCAGACTATCAAGGTACTGGATTGGATTTGAGCTACTCTGATCGAGATGCTCAATTGTTTTACAATCACCTTAGATCAGCGATGCCTAGTGAAATGGCTGCAGGAAAATCTGTGTTGTTACTCAACGAAAGAGCCACCCTTAGCAACATCAATGCGGCTCTTTCCGATGTTTTCAGCAACTCATCTCCAAATGATTTTATTATATTTTATTTCTCAGGTCATGGAAGCGTGGGAGAGTTTGTTCCTTACAACCATTCCCTAGGTTTGAGACATGCAGATTTGAAGAATTATTTCAAAAATACAGAAGCCAAATTCAGGTTAGTGGTAGCAGATGCTTGTTTCTCGGGAAGCATTGGTAATCCTAATCAAACTTCTGTTTCCGATACGCAAGATCTTTTTGATTCCAGGCTTGCGGTAATCATGTCCTCAAAACCGGATCAAACTTCTTTAGAAATGGGAAGTCTTGAGCAAGGGGTTTTTAGTTATCATTTGATTCGAGGGATGCAGGGTCTTGCTGATCTAAACCAAGATAAGTATGTCACCGCTGGAGAGTTATTTATGTACACTAAAAACAAAGTGGCCAATCATACTTCTAACGAACAGATCCCGGTGATCTATGGAGTCAACCTGAATAAAATTCCGCTAACTAAGGTAAAGTAGGATGAATTACACCCTGAAATCCAAACTTGGGGAGGGGGGCATGGCTATTGTGCACCTGGCGGAAGACCATAAATTCCATACGGAAGTAGCCTTAAAAATGCTCAAGAAGGAATTTGTGTCCAACGAAAACATCAAAAAACGTTTTTTAGCGGAGGCAAGAAGTATGTTTCGCATGTCCCATCCGCATGTGATCCGAGTGTCCGATTTGATTGACGAAGGGGATACCGTAGCTTTTGTGATGGAATACGTGGAAGGGGAAACGCTCAAAGCATATTTGGAGCGTAAGGGCGCCCTTCCAGATAATGAGGTGAGGGAGATTTTTTCTCAGATGCTGGATGCAGTAGGCTACGTACATGAGCAGAAGCTAGTTCATCGCGACATCAAGCCTTCCAACTTTATGATTGACAAAAGGGGCAAGGTGAAGTTGATGGATTTTGGAATCGCTAAATCCTTAGACCCAAACGCTGCCGAATATACCCAAACGGGTACAGGGATGCAGATGGGTACCCCCATGTACATGAGTCCAGAGCAAATTAAAAGTACCAAGGAAGTGACCTCTTCATCGGATATCTATTCGCTTGGGGTAGTGCTTTGGCAGATGGTTACTGGATTGAAGCCCTACGATACCCTAAAGCTATCCACTTTTGAACTTCAAACACAAATTGTACAGGAGCCCCTCGTCAAAACCAATTCCACTTGGGATATTTTAATTCAAAAAGCTACGGACAAGAACGTCAAAAACCGATACCAGTCTTGTGCGGAACTTCGGCTTGCTTTGAATAAGCCAACTAAAAAACAAAAAACTCGTGATGGAGGGAATGGTTTGAACCAGAATGAAGACAAAACATTCATGGAGCAAGTGAAGCCTGAAAAAATCAGCAAGTCCCCAAAGCCCAAAAAGGCTGTTTTACAGCTTTCAACCCAGTCTGAACAAGTTGAATCGGAAGTGCCGAAGAAACGCGCTTCTTTATGGCGCATTTTTGCAAAGGTAGTTTTGTTCGTAATTGTCGCGTTTTTGATTCTTAAAATCGGGGATAAGATTTTCATGGCTTTTTTTCCTTCTGGTTGGGAAGATGTAGAATTTTTTGATAATCCAATATCAGACATTCCTTCGGATGCTATTTCAGGAGATTTTAATGGGGACGGGGAACTTGACTACATGTGGCTTCAAGAACCAGAGTTAACAGCTAGTAATGAGGATTGTGTGGGTGAATGTGTCTCTTACATCAAATTCTCGGATTTATCGATTCCTGAGATAGAAGTAACAAACAGCATAGGAGGGACTCCTTCAAATCTTGGAGATTTAAATTCAGATGGAACAGACGAAATAGGTTTGCTCCCAGCATGGTTTAGTTCTTGCTGGCGCGAGTACTTCGTTTGGACTTTCAAAAATGAATCTTGGGAATATGCGGTTAATCCATTTAATACGCATTGTAATCAATGGGATGAAGGGATACGGCCCATTGAAATTGACCCTAGTAGAAGCGGAAATGTGATCATTAGATACAGTGAACAAGATGAAGACTTTGAAATTGTAACCAGATCAATGTCGATTGACATTACCAATCCAAAGTCTGAAAAAGATGAAAAACCTAAAAAATTTGAAAAATAAAGATGAACTATACCCTAAAGTCCATACTAGGCGAAGGGGGCATGGCTACGGTGCACCTGGCAGAAGATCACAAATTCCATACGGAAGTAGCGGTGAAAATGCTCAAGAAGGAATTTGTGTCCAACGAAAATATCAAAAAACGTTTTTTAGCGGAGGCAAGAAGTATGTTTCGCATGTCCCATCCGCATGTGATCCGAGTGTCCGATTTGATTGACGAAGGGGATACCGTAGCCTTTGTGATGGAATATGTGGAAGGGGAAACGCTCAAAGAATACTTGGAGCGTAAGGGAAAACTTACAGATACTGAGATTCGTGAGATTTTTTCTCAGATGCTGGATGCGGTCGGTTACGTGCATGAGCAGAAGCTAGTTCATCGCGACATCAAGCCGTCCAACTTTATGATTGATAAAAAAGGTAAGGTGAAGTTGATGGATTTTGGCATTGCTAAATCCTTAGACCCAAAGTCTGCCGAGTACACGCAAACCGGAACTGGGATACAAATGGGTACCCCCATGTACATGAGTCCTGAGCAGATCACCGAAACCAAGAGTGTAACAGCCCAATCCGATATTTATTCCTTGGGAGTGGTGCTTTGGCAGATGGTAACCGGGAAGAAGCCTTACGATACCAAGACCCTATCCAACTTTCAATTACAATTAAAGATTGTTCAAGAACCTTTAGAAGCAACTAATTCAGACTGGGATCGAATTATCCAAAAGGCCACGACAAAAAATGTTTTGAATCGATTTAAAAACTTTGTAGAGCTAAAGCAAGATTTGTGGACTTCTCCAACAATCAAAGTTGAAGAACCAGAAATCACACAAATCGATGTCAAAAGGACAGAAGAAGTTGATCAAGAAGAGATAAATGTAGACCAGGAAGAAACGGAAGTAGAGGTAATTTCTAATTTAAATAAGAAAATTTATTTACAACTATTTGGCCCAACCATATTTTTGTTTATTTCAACCATTTTGTTGCCCGAATATTCCTACAACATTATGATTGGGGTGATTTTTCTTTCCATCTTTTTTTTAAAAAGTGCCAAATCAGCAGTTAAAAATAATTTTTTTAGGTTCTACATGCTGTATTTATCAACATCTTTGTTTTTCGTTATTGGCACACATTTATATAATTTTTACACCTTTGGATATATTATCCCAAACGATTCTTCCTGGTTGGTTTGGAATACCTTTTATTCCTATGAAATTATTTTATTCTATTCTTTACTATCAACTTTAATTAGTGTGGCATTAATTATTAAGCAAAAAATCATGATTAAATCTTAGTAAAAATGAATTTTAGATTAATTGAATTCATTTTTTGGCTAAACCCTAATTGGTCCAATAAAAAAACGCTTCAGAATTTCTGAAGCGTTTTTTATAGGTTAATAAATACTTTAGCTACCCGCAGGGCCTTCGTATTCTGCATCTCCAAATGCCAAGATGGGCAAGAAGATGGGGCTAAGTAGGATAAGCCCAATCGTAAAGCCTTCTGATTTCCCAAAGCTCTTGGCCAACAGATAGTAGAGGTACACAAATATGGCAATGTTCACTAGTGGAATACACATCAGCAATAGCCACCACCAAGGTTTACCGACTATTTCCAATAAGACAATGGTATTGTAGATAGGAATCAAGCAAGCCCATCCAGGCTTTCCTGCTTTGGAAAATATGCCCCACTGGGAAGCAACCAGCAGCATAATTACTGCAAAATAGATGATAAATAAGCCGATCATGTGTGAGTTAGTTTATGGATTTACTTGTTATTGATTTTCTTTAATTAAGCTCAATAGGATTCGTCATCGCAAAGATCACCGCAATCACAATCTCCATCATTCAAATAGGCAGCATTAATGATGGTTCCGTTTGCACATTTGAATAGACTGTCTTCATCGGAGCAGTCGTTGCAATCACATTCTCCGTCATTGGTCCAGGCGGCATCAATCACCGATCCATCACTGCAAATAAATGTGGGACCTCCAGATTCCGAAGCAGCTACATCCGCTTCTTCCATGTAATCAATTACTGGACTCTCTTCATACTCGTAGTAGTCATCATAGATTGCCTCCTCACTAGTCGAATCAAAATAGTCGTCAACATCGAAGGATCCTCCCGAATCAAATGGGAAAAAGAAACTGTCGGTTGCGAACTGAACAGCAGTGACTCCTAATCCGAAGAAAAAGGTCAGTGCAAATAAGCCAAATACTAGTACTAGTTTATTCATGTGTGTAAAATAGTTTGTTTACTACTCTTCAGGTTTTTCGTAATCACCCCGTTTGGTTGGTTGCTGGACTCCAAGGATCACTATTTTAATAATCAAACGATAATTCTCAATTTGTACTGTAGCTCATCTTCAATAGAGACTAGTTTTTATCAACTTTGATACAAAATCGAGAGACCATTTGGATTTAAATGCATCCTGAATTTAATCTAGTTGAAGGTCAGAAAGTAAAACCCAACCTTCTGAAACTACCCCTCTAGGGTTGGTGAATTTTATAAATACATAATCTCCGCTCACGGCTGTATAGGTTCCAGCATCTCCCTGTACCAAATAAGCATTTCTTCTTTGAGCTGGATCAGGTTCGTTATGAAAATAAGCTCGTTCTGATCTTACACTAAAGGATTGCGAGGATTCATCCGAACAGTCACTGCAATCACATTCTCCGTCGTTGGTCCAGGCTGCATCAATCACTGATCCATCACCGCAAGTGAAGGTGGGGCCTCCAGTATCCGCAGCAGCTACATCCACTTCAGACGCGTATTCATCCACTTCCTCATAAACTATTGATGTTGAATCTACATACCCATAGTAGTCATCATAGGTTGCCTCTTCACTATTCGAATCAAAATAGTCATCTATGTCAAAGGATTCTCCCGAATCGAAAGGGAAAAAGAAACTGCCTGTTGCGACTTGAACAACAGTGACTCCTAATCCGAATAAAAAGGTCAGAGCAAACAAGCCAAATACTAGTACTAGTTTATTCATGTCGATCTGTTTCAGGTTATTTTTTGGATAGTTTTGGCAATCTTTTTTGCGGTTGGTTGGGGTTTAATTAGTCCAATATGTCCCATATTATTTAAGATTCGTCTTCGCAATAATTTAGAAAAAACAATTGAGAAATAATCTTGCGGCCAATCTATCAACTATCTTATACATCCGAACAGTCATTACAATCGCAGTCTTCATCTAAATAATCTGCAAGTTTAATTACCTCTCCGCTTCCGCATCTCCACAATTCATCTTCATCTTCACAACCATAGCAATCACATGATCCATCATTGACCCAATTACTGTTTATATATGTACCATCTCCACAATTAAATTGAGCAGATGCCACACTATCCGCTGCATAAATATCCTCAGTATATTGAGGTTCGGATTCATAGGTTTCAGATCCAGAGTCTGATAATAAAAATACTGCAGCGAGAGAAATGCCTATAAATAGAATAAAACCCACAAAAAGCAGGATTAGAACCCAAGTATAACTCTTTTTCGGAGCTGGCTTAGTTGGGGGCGGAGTTTTCAGTGCAGTTGTATTCTCATTTCGCGACTGAATTACTGTTGCTTGACTTGGATTTTCTTGGATAACTGTAGAATCTTTGATTGCACTTTCCTTGACAGCTTTTGATTTAGCCGCACTTTTTTCTTTTGAGGAATTCGATGAGCCAGTTGGTGCAGGAGCATTCATAGCCTCTCTCATTGAAGCAATGCTTTGAAAACGGTCATCAGGTCGAAGTTCCATTGCTCTCAAAATAGCATTTGAAACCTGTAGACTAATTTTGGAATTAAGTTGGTGCGGAGGAACTAATTCCTCGAAGCTTCTGTCCGTAGATGCTATAGGTTTTTCTCCTGTAAGTAAGTGATACAAGGTGGCACCAAGTGCATAAATGTCGGTAAAAGGCCCTCTTTTTGCTCGGTCTGAATATTGTTCTGGTGGAGCGTAGCCCGGAGTAATCATCGCAGTTTGGTGGGTAGTCTTACCCTCTGCAAATTCTCGTGCAGAACCAAAATCGATTAAAACAACTCTCCCTTCTTTAGAAATTAGGATATTGTCTGGCTTAATATCCCGATGAAGCATTCCCTTTGAATGAACAGAATCAACTGCATCCATAAGTTGACTGATCAACAGCATGGCTTCTTTTTCTGCTAAAATTCCTTTTTGCTGAATCTGTTGTTTAAGGGTCTCCCCTTTCACATACTCCATGACCAAGTAGGCCGTATCATTTTCCTCAAAGATGTCAATTACCCGTACGATATTTGGGTGTTGAAACTTTACCAATTGCCTAGCTTCTTGAATAAAGCGATCTACAAATTCCTGGAAAGAAAAGGAAGAATGGCCTTGAGATTGAACGGTCATGTTCGCCCCACGGGTACTGTTTCCCGAGATAAACAATTCCTTGATGCATACTTCTTGTTCTAGCTTCTGGTCAATGGCAAGGTAAGTGATGCCAAAACCTCCTTGTCCTAGAGTTTGCTGAATAGTGTATCTGTTGTAAAGGAGGTGGCCAGATGAAAGTAGGTGTGGGTTCATTGGGTTGGTGCAATTGAAGAGTGTCAGTCAGGTACCAGAGTATTGATTTTTTTATCCTAACCCGAAGGGACTTAAATTGAATTACTATTTCTAATTTGGAAACTAATGATTACGGGTAACATCGCCTAAGGAGAAAATCCAAATCTTTTTCAGGGTATTGGGTGAAAACCGAAATAAAAATAAATTTTTTTTTAACCTTTCCAAACTAATTTTTATTGAAAGTAAGGTTTTTGTAATGTATGGACTGTGTGTTTTAATCTCTGGCAGTGTATAGCCTCTTTTTTATTAGTTGGCCCATTGTAGTGGACCTAATTTTTTAATTGATAATCGATTTTGAGGAATTTTAAAACCATAAGTAAACACCCTCCGAATGGGTTGTAGCAACATGAACAAAAAAAAAATTAGAGCCACAAGGATTAATTTTTTTTATAATGATTTAAAATTTAACTAGATTTAAAAATAACCCTAAAAAATAACCTTTAAAAAACGAATCATGGAACAAAACGCATCTTTCTCAGAGACTTCTAGGCAAGAAGAATTACCTAATCACACCGCGATATTAATACTGGGTATCCTTTCAATAGTAACTTGCTGTTGCTATGGAATTGTGGGTATGGTTTTGGGTGGTGTAGCCCTCTATTTAGCTTCAAGTAGTAATAATTTGTATCTGGTAAATCCAGAAAAATATACAGCTGGATCCTTAAAGAATTTGAAAACAGGAAAACTTTGTGCGATTATCGGCATGGCTTTGTCTGCTCTTTATTTTCTTTATGTAATCATTGTCTTTTTGTTTTATGGCGCCGCATTGACTTCAATGCCTTGGGATCAATTTTAATTTTGACCTAATATGAGTGAGTTCATTCGCTGGCTAGAAAGCAATATGCTGCAATGCTTCAACAAGCAATTGTTTGGCTTAGAATGCCCTGGCTGTGGTATGCAAAGATCATTGATTGCACTCCTCAAAGGCGATTATTACGAGAGCTTTATATTGTATCCACCTTTATCCTTTATCATCGGCTTAATGATGCTATTGGTAATTCACCTTACCTTTCGCTTAAAGCATGGAGCTAGCATGATCAAGTGGCACTTTATAATTACCACGTTTATCGTAATTGCTAGTTTTATTTACAAAACCTTGCACTAGTCGCATGGTGTTTTCACCTGCTTTAATCATTAGACTGTGACTGCGAATTAAGGTAAAAGCTCTATTTAAAAATAAAAAAAGCGCTTGTTAGAAATAACAGGCGCTTTTTTTTAGAAGTTGCTATTTGCGATCTAAACCCTACCACCTCTACACTCACTAAAAGCAGCCTTTGCTACAAGAAATTTTTACCCCAATCCAATTTCAGCTTGACTAAATTCAAGACTGAATAATTGTCAATTTCAAAGCGCCTCTACTTCCAACTAGCTACCTAGTTCACAAAACAAGAAAACCCCTGTAAATCCAACGTTTACAAGGGTTTTCAACTTCAATGCAGAGGAGGAGGGATTCGAACCCCCGGTACCTCACGGTACAACGGTT
>CAZNNX010000086.1:0-13133 GCA_964574485.1 uncultured Saprospiraceae bacterium
TTTGATGAAAGCTGCCAAAGAAAGGATCGAGTCTATGACGCAGGATGAAATTGCATCTCTGGAAAAAACCAACAGATTTGCCTTTAGTGCAGAAGGAGAAAATGTAGAAATCTCTTTGGAAGAAGTAGTGATTAGTTCTGAGGATTTGGAAGGTTGGCTGGTAATGAATGATGGTAACCTGACCGTAGCCCTGGATGTTAGTATTTCTGAAGATTTGAAGGCAGAAGGTATTGCAAGAGAATTGGTCAACAGAATACAAAACATCAGAAAAGAACAGAATTTTGAAGTGACAGACAGAATTTCATTAATAGTTCAAAACAGTGATTACATCAAAGATGCCATTGACAAATTCAGTTCTTATATTTGCAATGAAGTATTGGCAACAGATCTAAAGTTGGAAATGACTTTGCCTAATGCCCAGGAAGTTGAACTGGAAGAGAATCAATTTGTTAAACTATTAGTGGAAAAAAATTAAAACAGTCTTTTTCAACTTTTTAACTTTATAACCACAGAGAGCACTAAGATTTTTCACAGAGTTTCACAGAGCGTTACAGGGAGAGGGATAAAAAGTATAATTATATAATATATTCAATGTCATTATCTTTAAACGAACTGTCTTACAAAGTTATAGGATTAGCAATCGAAGTTCATGAGGCTTTTGGACCGGGTTTATTGGAAAAAGCTTATCAAGAATGTTTATTTTATAAAATTAATAAAGCCGGGTTTTATGTAGAAAAAGAAAAACCTATGCCTTTAATTTTCGAAGAAGTTAAACTAGATTGTGGATACCGAATAGATCTTTTAGTAGAAAACAAACTTGTTTTGGAGATAAAAAGTGTAGATACTTTGAATGATATTCATCTGGCACAAACGCTCACTTACCAAAAACTTGGAAATTATAAACTAGGTCTTTTTAATAAATTTTAATGTTTTAAAACTTACGGATGGCATAAAAAGAGTTATAAATGGCGATTTAAATTTAATTCATTAAATATCCTCTGTGGTCCTCTGTGTTTATCTCTGCGGACGCTGTGGTAAAAAAAATTGTTAAATATCCTCTGTGGTCCTATGTGTTTATCTCTGCGGACGCTGTGGTAAAAAAATATTGTTAAATATCCTCTGTGGTTAAAAAACACTAAACTCTTTGGAATAAAAATATTATCAAATAAAAACATGAAAGTAACAGAACATTTATCGAATGCAGGTGGTAATACCCTGATTTCCTTCGAAATTCTTCCTCCTTTGAAAGGAGGTGGCATTCAGAGTATTTTCGAAACTTTAGATCCATTGATGGATTTCAAACCGCCATTCATCGATGTGACTTATCATCGTCAGGAGTTTATTTATAAAAGACAGGAAACTGGCTATTATGAGAAAACAGCTATAAGAAAAAGACCTGGTACTGTTGGTATCTGTGCTGCGATCATGAATAAATATAAGGTGGATGCCGTGCCACATCTTATCTGTGGAGGTTTTACCGTTGATGAAACTGAGAACGCCTTGATAGATTTGATGTTTTTGGGTATAGATAATGTTTTGGTATTGAGAGGCGACCCTCAAAAATTTGAAGAAAAATTTGAACCTGAACCTGGAGGACATGCCTTTGCATTGGACTTGGTCAAACAGGTCAACTCTATGAATGAAGGAAAATATTTGGATGATACCATCATGGAAGCAGCCCCCTCTTCTTTTTGTATTGGTGTTGCCGGTTATCCTGAAAAACATTTTGAAGCACCTAATCTTACTAATGATATTCATTTTTTAAAGAAAAAAGTAGAGGCAGGAGCTGATTATATAGTAACCCAAATGTTTTTTGATAATCAAAAATTCTTTGATTTTGTCAAACTCTGTCGTGATAATGGTATCCAGGTACCTATTATCCCTGGGTTAAAACCTATCACCAAAAAATATCAGTTGAGTTCCATTCCCAGACATTTTTACATCGATTTACCTGTAGATCTAACCACAGCCTTATTGAAGGCGAAAGATGCAGAAGCCAGACGTCAGGTTGGAATCGAATGGTGTGTGGCGCAATCCAAGGAGCTAAAAGCGGCTGGTGTACCTTGCCTGCACTATTACACCATGGGTGATGTACCAACAATCAAGCAAATTATAGAATCCATTTAATTTGAATTGATGCAACAGTCTTTATATTTATTACCACTTTGACAAGGGCAAGCTTGGTTTCTACCCGTTTTTTTTGTTTTAGGAAAAAGTAAATGCCATTGCTGTTTCCATCTTTTTGATAAATCTTGCTTGTACACCCTTGTCATCATTTGGTAGAGTTCTGGCTTTTCCTGTTCCATTCTTTGTGGATCTTCAAAAAAATACTCCGAAGCAACAGCAAAAAATTCTATTTCAGAGCTTGCTGCATAAGGGTTCATATCTGATTTACCCTTTTCAATATCTTGCGTAATCTGTTTTTGATTTTCTTTCCATTCCTGAAATGAATGACTTTGCAAGAAAAACTCAGGCAGTCCATCATAGGCTCCATCTGTAGCATCAAGCAAATGAGCAAATTCATGAATGCCCACATTCGAACGATCCTTTTGATTTTCGAAACCAGCGATCAAATGTGGTTTTGATAATATCATTTTCCCAGACATAATACCTCTGCCTACCATCCCGGCAATATTCCGATTGGGACCATCAACACTGTATTGGGAATTGAATAAATCCGGATAAATTAAAATCTCAGTGAGTTGTGCATATTCCCAGGCCGGAAATCTGAATACGGGTATGATGGCAGCAGAAGCGGTAAGCACCTTAGATAAATCGTCCACCTTTGTTTTGATACCCGTGATTGGTACTTCGTGCAGAAAGGTTTGCACTTCTTTTTCAAATGATATTTTTTCAGTTGAATCCAATCGTTGATAATAGTGTACGTATTGCTGGAGGATCTGTCGCCATTCCTCGGGAAAGACAATTTGCTGCATTTTTTTTCTTTCCCTTACCTTTTGTGTGCATACCAAAAAAATGCTGTAGGCAACCAATAGGTCAATGCTAAGGAGTATATAGAATCTTTCTTTATTTTCATATTGTACCTTCCAAATAACAAAAAGATAGATTAGTGATACAAATAAACTAATAAATACAGCCCAGAAATAGGTGTCTCTTATTTTCTTGCTATGGTACAACATGGGACATGATTTTTTTCCAAAGTTCAAAAGGGAAGCGACCTTTTTCTTGTCCTGTTAGATGGCTGCGATTCCTCAACGAATAGCAATTATAAATTGGACTTTCAAAAAGATAACCAAGTTCTGCATCTTTTTTCCAAAGGTACTTTTCCTCCTCCTGATAAAATACAGCAACTGGTTTTGTAGGCATCGCATCAAATCCTTCCAAGTTCATTTGTTTGTAGATTTGAAATATATTTTGGGCGAATTTTTCTGCTTTTTGCGCCTGGTCCATGCCGACAAAGTCGTGTAGCATTAACAGGGTAAAATCTGTACCATGCCAGTAGGAAGATGGGTTGTTTTTATTCCAAAGGTTAATTTGTTCCAATTCCTCGCTTTGTAAACAATAAGGATGCCAGGCATCAAAATCCCACCAGCCCATCAAATGTCTTTCCTTTGTTTTTTGATTGGATAAATGAAGGTACTTGCCAGAGCCTAAGGGAAAGGGAATGTATTCTACAATCAAGGCGAAAGATTCGGGTAGTAAAAACTCAAATTCAATGACAGTAAATTCTTGGTTGACACCCTGGCCTTCAATTTGAATATTTTTTTGAATCCATTTTCTGTGAAAATCTTTAGCCAATAACTCTAACTGATTTTCAAGTATTTCTTCTTCTAAGGATTCGTATTCCAAGAAAAAAAATAAATTCCAAAAGTCAATTTCTTTAAAAACAGGATTCATTTGAAAAATCTAATGTTGATTAAAAACTGGCTTAAGATACGAATGAAAATTGTATTTGGCAGAAAAATATTTCTTATCTGATTCAATCCAATAAGTAAGTAGATCCAAAAATATAATTGTTTAAGAGCGTATGCATATATTCTGATAAGGAAGAATTCTAAACCATTATCACAAGATTGGATATATAATTTTACTTTTGTAAAAGACCAAATTCCTTATTAGACAGCAAAACTTTCGCCACAACCACAGGTTCTTGAGGCATTGGGATTTTCAAAATAAAAGCCTTTTCCATTCAACCCACCCGAAAAACTGAGAGTTGTATCGAATAAGTATAAAAAGCTTTTTAAATCAGTGACGATTTTCAAGCCTTTGTCTTCAAACAACTGATCATTGGGTTGAATTTCATTGTCAAAATCCATTTTGTAACTTAATCCAGAACAACCTCCGCTTACAACGGAAACGCGTACAAAAAAATCACTCCCCAGATTTTCCGTAGATATAATCTGATTAATTTTCTGCAATGCTTCTTCTGAAACGTAAATCATGTTTATTTATTTCTCTTCTTGAATAAATATGCCATTTTTCTCTTGATAATCTTTTATTGCTGCTTTGATGGCGTCCTCAGCCAAAACAGAGCAGTGAATTTTTACAGGAGGTAATTCCAGTTCTTCTACAATGTCCATATTATCAATGGAGGAAGCCTCATGGAGTGATTTACCTTTCAACCATTCGGTTGCAAGTGAGGAAGAGGCGATGGCAGAACCACAGCCAAAGGTTTTAAATTTTGCATCTGTGATAACTCCACTGTCATCTACTTCGATTTGAAGTCGCATTACATCACCACATTCGGGTGCACCTACCAGTCCTGTGCCGACATTTTTTTTGTCCTTGTCCAGGGTGCCCACATTTCTGGGATTGTTAAAATGATCTAATACTTTATCAGAGTAAGCCATACATTTATTTTTATATTAGTGTTCTGTCCATTTAACCGTTTTTAAATCAATGCCATCCTTGTACATTTCCCAAATGGGTGAAAGGGATCGCATATGCTCTACACCAGCCTTAATTTTGGCAATAGCAGCGTCAACTTCCTCTTCTGTTGTAAATCTACCCAAGCTCAGGCGCAAGGAAGAATGGGCCAGGTCGTCGCCCAATCCTAAAGCCTTCAAAACGTAGGAAGGTTCCAAAGAAGCTGAAGTACAGGCAGAGCCTGAAGATAGTGCTATGTCCTGATTGAAAGTCATCATTAAACCTTCCCCTTCAACATGTTTGAAAGAAATGTTTGTAACATGCGGTAGTCTGTTTTCTATATCGCCGTTTAACACAACTTCCTCCATTTCTAAGAAAATCTGATCAATTTTATCTCTTAGTTTGGACAGTCTCTTCGCCTCCTCAAACATTTCCTCACGAGCAATTGCAGCAGCTTTACCTATACCAACAATGCCGGGAACATTTAAGGTGCCGGATCGCATACCACGCTCATGTCCACCGCCATCCATTTGTGCAGTTACTTTCACTCTTGGATTCTTTCTGCTGACATAGAGTACTCCTATGCCTTTGGGGCCGTACATTTTGTGTCCGCTAAAGCAAAGCAGGTGAATGCCGGATTTTTTCACATCAACGGGTATCTTACCAACGGCCTGGGTTGCATCGGAGAAAAATAAAACTCCCTTTCTGTTACATATTTCGCCAATGGCATCAACAGGATGTATGTTGCCAATTTCATTGTTGGCGTACATTATGGCAACCAAAATGGTGCTGGGGCGAATCGCCTCTTCCAACTCTTTTAAATTAATTTTACCCTTATCATCAACAGAAAGGTAGGTGACTTCAATACCCTTTTTCTCCAAAGCATGGCAGGTGTCTAATACCGCTTTGTGCTCTGTTGTAAGCGTGATGATATGATTTCCTTTCCCGGCGTACATGTCTGCTACGCCTTTGATGGCTAAATTAATTGCTTCTGTTGAACCTGAGGTAAAAATGATTTCCTTTTCATCAGCACCAATAAGAGCTGCAATCTGTTCTCTGGAATAATCTACGGCCTCTTCTGCCACCCAACCATAAGGATGGTTTCTACTGGCAGCATTACCAAACTTCTCAGTAAAATAGGGCAACATCGCTTCCAAAACACGCTTGTCCATGGGTGTTGTTGCATTATTATCTAGGTAGATCATCTTGTCTTATTTTGTTATTTAGATTTAATCCAATCACAAATATAACACAGTTTGCTGATTTTTGGTTCAGAGTATTCCTTTTTTTAAATTGGAAACTCTACTTTTTTTAGTTTAATTTTGTTATATCTTTTTTACCAAAATAATGAATAAAATTCACTTGCAAATGGATGTTGCAGAAACGCTAATCAGAAAATATTGCGCTTATCAGGAAAGGTCTCATTTTGAGGTGCGTACGAAACTGATTTCCTTGCAAGTGTATGGCGATCGTTTGGAGGAAATGATAATGAAGCTGATTGAAGAAGATTATCTCAATGAGGAAAGATTTGTCAGAGCCTTTGTGAGTGGCAAAACCAATATAAAAAAATGGGGCAAAATCAAAATCAGAGCTGCCCTACAACAGAAAAAGGTACACGGGCGTTTAATAGATAAGGTGTTGCAGGAAATAGATGCAGATTTATATCTCAACAATTTACAGAATCTACTTCTGAAAAGGATGTCAACAGGAACACAGGAACTGTATCGCTATGCCCAAACGAAAGGATACGAGTTTGCTCTGATACAGGAGGTATTATTGAAAATCAAAACAGAAAATAGTGAATTATATGTCTGAACAAAATACAATCTTGAAAAAATATGGGTATCTCCCCTATGAAATTGATCCAACCCTGGATTTGGTAGATGAAATCCAAAAAATGAAAAAAGAAAAAAATGCTGTGATTTTGGCTCACTACTATCAGGATGCAGACATTCAGGATATCGCAGACTATATTGGAGATAGCCTGGGCTTAGCCCAGCAGGCCGCAGCTACAGAGGCAGATATTATTTTGTTTGCCGGGGTACATTTTATGGCAGAGACAGCCAAAATGTTAAACCCTCGAAAAAAAGTAATTTTACCTGATCTAAAAGCAGGCTGTTCTCTCGCTGATTCTTGTCCTGCCCCTATTTTTGCCAGATTCAAAGAGAAATATCCCGATCATGTTGTGGTTAGCTATATCAATTGTACTGCCGACTTAAAAATGTTGACAGATATATGTTGTACCTCAACAAATGCGAGACAGATCATTGATAGCATTCCTGAAGATCAACAAATTATATTCGCTCCGGATAAAAATCTGGGTGCCTACCTCAATAAGATAACAGGAAGAAATATGGTATTATGGGACGGAGCCTGTATGGTACATGAAATTTTTTCAAAAGAGAAATTGGTCAAACTAAAGGAGAGGCATCCATCTGCGCTTATTTTGGCACATCCGGAGTGTGAATCACATATCTTAGAAATGGCGGATTACATTGCTTCTACTACTGGGTTGCTGAATTTTACCAAATCTTCAAAGGCGCAAACCTTTATTGTGGCTACAGAATCAGGTATATTACATCAAATGCAGAAAGCATCGCCTGAAAAGAGTTTTATTGCAGCGCCACCCAACAATAACTGTGCCTGCAATGAATGTCCTCATATGCGTTTAAATACTTTGGAAAAATTGTACCTGGCACTGAAACATGAGTTACCCGAAATTTTGCTTCCGGATGAAACTATAATAAAAGGGCGCGTTTGCATTGACAGAATGCTTGAGATTTCAGCTCAGGCAGGTTTATAAATGGCATAAAAATTTTTAAGGGAATTTATTGCAAATGCTTGGGGAATTTCTCTAATTTCAAGAACCCAACGTAATTTACCTAATATATTCCCATGAGGTTATCATCATTTGTCTTGTTAATCCTCACCCCAATCTGCTTTTTAAAAGCCCAAGGCGCAAGAGATTTTTACTTGCAGGGCGAAGATTTATTAAAACAAAACCAATTCCAGTCTGCTTTACTGAAGTTCAACAAATCTGTTGAGGTAGATAGCAATTTCGATCCTGCCTTTTATGCCCGGGCAAGAACTTATATGGAATTGCAAAAATGGCGTTCCGCAATAAAAGATTTGGATCGTTTTTTACAGACAGATCCCTTTCATTTGGATGCTCTTTTGAACAGAGGTAAATGTAAATGGGAGCTGAAAGCCTATGAGGATGCACTTTTAGATTATCAAAAAATTGCCCAGAAATATATTTCACATAAATCTGCAAACTACTACCAGGGGCTCTGTTTTTATCATTTGGGAAAATACAAGGAGTCTGTTGCCCGTTTGAAAGAATTAATTGAACTTTCGGATAGAACAAAGGAATGGATTCACAAAGACGCCTGGATGCACCTGGCAAATGCCTATCGCCAAAATTTGGAAATGGAGTCTGCCCTGCAAGCTTATCAAATGGCATTACAAATGCAAGCACAGAATTATGAAATATTTTACAACAGAGGACTCTTGTATTTTAATCAAAAAAAATGGGAGGAGGCAGTTCAGGATTTTAACAGATCAATCAAATTAAATCCCAAACATGTATCCTCCATCTACTTCAGAGCCATAACCAAAAGAGAACAAAAAAAATTACCAGAGGCTATTTCCGACCTGAATGAAATGATTAAATTAGACAATCATTCTTCTCTGGGCTACATTACCCGTGGATTTACCTTCGCCGAAATAAATAAATACAAAGAAGCCCTGCAAGATTTTGATAAAGCATTGGATATTGCTCCGGATGATGCGGCAACCTACACAAGAAGAGGTTTTGTAATGGTTGAGTTGGGAGAATATCAAAAAGCAATTTCAGATTTTACCAAAACAATCAAATTAAGTGAAACACTTGCGCCCTTTGCCTACAATAACAGAGGAAATGCCTATCGGCTTATGGGTAAACTGGAAGAAGCGATGGAAGATATTGATCGGGCTATTTCTTTAGATTCTACCAATGCCTGGGCTTTCATGAACAAAGCTTTGGTATTACAAAATGAAAACAAAACCCAGGAAGCCTTGTATTTTTATGAGAAAGCATTAAAAATTAATGACCAATTATTGCAAATCTACTACAATCGTATTCCTTTTTTTCTACGTCTGAAAAGATATGAAGAGGCATGGAAAGACATTCAATCCTTACAGAAAATTGATGCTGCCTACAAAGAGAAAGAGGTATCCAAATGGGAAATTACAACAAAAAAGTTTTTGAATGCTAAAAATTAAAATCCCAGCCAAGCTGAAATTGCATAATGGTCAGATATAGCTTTTTGTTGTTTTTCAAATCCGATGGACTTCATTTTTTTATCAGTTAAAATATAATCGATTCGGAGTGCAGGCAGAGGCCCGGCATAGGTTATTCCCAACCAACGCCCACATTGTACAAAAACATCGTTTCTCCCTGCGATCATTTTACGGTAGGTGTATGAAATTGGGGTATCGTTAAAATCGCCGCAAATAATAACAGGATAAGGTGAATTTTTGATATGTTCTGATAGATTTATCGCCTGAATGGCTCTCATCTGAAAGGCATTGGATAATTTATTTTCAATTTTAAAATATTTTTCCTGTGTTGTCTTTGAATTGATGTTCTCCAGATTTTCTTTCTTGAAAACTTCATCTACGTCATTACCTAATTTATTGGATTGAAGATGTACATTATACACTCTGATTTTGTGGTGAAGGTAGGCTATATCGGCGTAAATGGCTCCATTGTATGACCCTTCAAAATCTAACAAACCTCCTTTTATGATTTTGAATTTACTGTAAATGGCCAAACTACTGCCGCCACCCTTATATCGATACTGATATCCCATCTCCTTCATTTTTTCATCGGCTCTTTTCGAAATAAAGCTTTTTTTACCGGAAAATTCCTGTGCGCAAAAGATCTGAGCCTGATTTTCTTGTATAAATTCAAACATCTGATCCTGAATATTGACCCATTCAACTTCCTCTGCAATCGTATTATTGAAATAGTGCATGTTCCATGCTGTTATTTTCAATGCTCCAACTCTATCTTCCATGGATTGTGATCCCAGGGCAAAAACAAAGGGAAAGTAGAAAAGGCTTGGGGCTAATGCTGCAAGAGACAGATAAATAGCTCTGTTTTTTCGGTAAAACCAAAAAAATATCCAAAATAAATTGATGAAAAAATAAAAAGGATAACCTAAGGCTATAATGGCAGGAAAGGAAAGGTACAAGGGTGATACCCACGAAGCTACATAGCTTACAACCAATAAGATTGTTGCTAAAAGATTAAGTAATAACAATACCTGATAACTTAATAAAGCTAAAAGTCTTTTCATAATTTACAATAAAAAGGCTGTAGCATCGTCTTTCTATGCTTTTAATCTTTTTAATTCTTCCCCCAATAATTTGATTTTTGAAACACCATCATTCCATTTTTTTCTTTCCATTTCAACAACCTCAGGCTTTGCATTTTGTACAAATCCGGCATTCGATAATTTCTTCTCAATAGAGGCAACAAAACCCTGATAGTATTCCAACTCCTTCTGGATACGCGCTATTTCCTCTTCCAGGTTTACTTTTCTTTCGAAAATCATAAAATATTGTTCAGTGCCCGCCAAAAAGGAACTGGCTTCAACGTCTTGGTCTGTTTGAGCTAAACCAGAGAAATATCCCAATTTCATGATGGTCTCGGCGCAACCTTTCAATGAGAGGAATTGTTCTGCACTTTCAGATTTTTTTACAAGAAGAGCAAGGGGTTCTTTTTCAGAAAGCTGATTTTTCGCCCTCAGATCACGACTGTTTTTAACAACTTCCTTTATTTTTTCGATATGAAGTATAAAGTTTCTATCATAGCGTCCAAGCTGAGGCCATTGGCTTACAACGCAATCTTCTCCGGCTTTTCTTTCTTTAATTAGAGACCAAAGCTCTTCCGTAATGAAAGGCATATATGGATGTAAGACAATCATGATTTTTTCAAACTGATCTAAGGTAAATTGATATGTTCTTTCATTGATTGGCTCCCCATAGGCGGGTTTAATCATCTCTAAATACCAGGAGCAGTAATCATCCCAAATGAAATTGTAAATTTGCATCAATACATCCGAAAGGCGATAGTTGCCAAAACCCTGATTGATTTCTTCCAGGACCAAATTGAATTTTTGATCAATCCAATCCATGGCCAGTTTTTCTGTCTCAGTGGGTGTTTTCTGTACAATTTGCCATCCTTTCACCAGTTTTAAAGCATTCCATAGTTTATTGGTGAAATTTCTACCCTGCTCACACAATTTACTTTCGTTGAGGATTTCAGTGTTTTTTGCATCTGCAAATGGAGCATCAAAAATAACATCATTCCCTGCAGCAGAACAAGACAACATGCCAAACCGGACGCCATCGGCTCCATATCTTTGGATCAAGGCCACAGCATCTGGCGAGTTTCCTAAAGATTTCGACATTTTTCGACGCAGTTTATCACGCACCATGCCGGTGAAGTAAACATCCTTGAATGGTCTTATATCTGCCCCCGGTCCCAAAAGAGGTCCCGCCCATTCATAACCAGCCATTACCATTCTGGCAACCCAGAAAAACATAATATCCCAACCAGTTACCAAAACCTGTGTAGGGTAGTAGTAGGCGAATTCTTCTTTGGAGGAAAATCCATCAAATACTGCAATGGGCCACAACCAAGAGGAAAACCAGGTATCAACAACATCTTCGTCTTGCTTGAAATCCTCTTTTTGATAATTTCCCTCTTTATTGGCAATTTCCATTGCTTTTTCCAAGGTTTCGGCAACAAACATTTTTCCATCAGTAGTGTACCAGGCCGGAATTTGCTGGCCCCACCACAATTGTCTGGAAATACACCAATCACGAACATTTTCAGGTTTTAACCAATTGCGGTACATGTTAATCATATGTTCGGGGAAGAAACTGATTTCTTTTTGTTCAACCGCTGCCAGAGCCATCTCTGAAAGCTTTTCCATGCGTACAAACCACTGTTCTTTTAATCTGGGTTCAATAACAGCACCCGTTCTTTCAGATCGACCTACCTTGTTTTTATAAGGCTCTATCGCAGTAATCTGACCCATTTCCTCTAATTCCTTTACCATTCTTTTTCTGGCGTCAAATCGAGATAAGCCCTCAAATTTACCAGCGTTTTGGTTGAGCCTGGCATCGTCATTGAAAATGTCTATTTGCTCCAAATGATGTCTTTTACCAATTTCCTGGTCATTCATATCATGAGCCGGTGTTACTTTTAATGCTCCAGTTCCAAATTCCATTTCAACATAACTGTCAAAAATTATTGGAATTTCTCTGTTACAGAATGGGACAATCGCCTTGGCACCTTTGAGATGTGCATAGCGGGGGTCATCTGGATGTACAGCAATGGCCGTATCTCCCAAGAGGGTTTCCGGACGTGTGGTCGCGATTACGATGTACGCATCGCTGTCCTTTATCTTATAATTGATTTTGTAGAGTTTAGAATCCTCTTCATGATATTGCACCTCTTCGTTGGATAGGGCAGTTAATGCCTCGGGATCCCAGTTAATCATGCGTAATCCTCTGTAGATCATTCCTTTATTGTACAGATCAACAAAAACTTGTATGACATAGTCTGATAATTTGGGTTCCATGGTAAATCGGGTTCTATCCCAATCACAGGAAGCGCCTAACATTTTTAATTGATCCAAAATAATTCCACCGTATTTGTCTTTCCATTCAAAGGCATATTGAAGGAATTCTTCCCTGGTTAAATCAGATTTTTTTATGCCTTTCTCACGCAACAACTGAACTACTTTGGCTTCTGTAGCGATAGAGGCATGGTCTGTTCCGGGTACCCAACAGGCATTCATACCCAGCAATCGGGCTCTTCTGATCAAAACATCTTGAATCGTGTTATTGAGCATATGTCCCATATGCAAGACACCTGTTACATTGGGTGGAGGAATTACAATGCTGTAGGAAGGTCTATGGTCGGGTTTTGACTGAAAATAACCCTTTGCAATCCAATGTTGGTACCATTTTTTTTCTTGTTCTAGTGCATTATATATCTTTTCCATCCGGAACTTAGGTTTAGTTTAAAGGACAAAGATAGTATTTTAATTTTTTTGAACGAGAACTCCCATTTCTAAAGATGGCTAATTCTTATGTTTTTGTTTCAGTTGCATTGCTTACCCGAAATAGGTAAAGGGCAGCAGAGGAAAAATACAGGATGAGTGCAGGTTGTAAGTCGACAAATAAAGTTTCTTTGAGAGGGGGGGCAATTGTAAAAATTAGTTTTTCCACAAAAAACCTGAATCCAA
>CAZNNX010000087.1:0-13017 GCA_964574485.1 uncultured Saprospiraceae bacterium
CTACAAGAGGGAGTTGAGGAAGGGGATAAATCCAGGTATAATGAAAAAAAAACTTTGGTTGAATGTAGGCTCTATCCACAAAGCCCAGGATTATATTTCTAAAAAGGGCAATGCCTATCAGAATACCCAAAAATATTCTAAAAAAGTGAATTCGATAGAAGTAGAGATTTTCCTTCAAGGTATTCTTCAGTTTGAGGGTAAAAATCGAATTATTGTGTTAGTTAACCATTGACTTTGGTCAACTTTCTAAAAATAAGTACAAGATTGTTTTTTTAACATTTTAAATGAAGAAAAGCATTAATTTTTAACTATATTTGTTTTTCTATACCTTGTTATAGGTCCTTTGAATTGACTGTCAATCATTTAACACTTTGTTTAATGAAAAATATTTTATCTATTCTTGCTGTTTCTTTTATTTTGAATGCTGCTTTTGCTCAAAGAGGCTATCAGCCTGCGTATAAATTTGAGTTGGGTATTCAAGCAGGAACTGCTGTTTTTTTGGGTGACTTAGGTGGGGGCTCCGGTGTGGGTACTACTTTTGTAAAAGATGCTGATTTCAAATCAATTCGCCCAAGTGTAGGTTTATTTGCAAAATGGAATTTGGGAGCTCATTTCAGTGCTAGGTTAGATCTTAATTACCTGATGTTGTCTGGTGATGACAATTTGGCTAGTGATGACTTTGGAAATGGATTTATTCCTAATGATTACGGCAATAACTTTAATGCAGATGGAAAAATTGACGCTGCTTTTTATCGTTTTTACCGCAACCTAAGTTTCAGATCTCATGTTTTTGAAGCAGCTGTGATTGGTGAAATCATTCCCTACAATTTTGAATTGGGTGGCGGATATGCTGACTACAGTGTTTTAACACCATATGCGCTGATCGGAATCGGTGTATTTAATTTTAATCCACAAGCCTTTTATGATTCTACCAATAGCTGGATTGACCTGAAACCTCTTGCTACCGAAGGTCAGGGTTTGGTAGCTGGCAGAGAGCCTTATTCATTAACCCAGATCATGATACCAATTGGTTTTGGATTGAAATGGAATAACAATGACAAGTGGGCATTATCTTTTGAGGTAAATCATAGATTGACATTTACAGACTACATTGATGATGTAAGTACAAATTATGTAGACCCTACTCTATTTTTTGATAACATGTCAAGAGATCAGGCTATCATGTCTGCCCATATGGCGAGAAGATCAATTGAAGTAGATCGATATGAGGATGTTTTAGACGGAAGGATTACCTGGCCCGGTCAGCAAAGGGGCAATCCCAAACAAAATGACTCTTACTTTACAGCTACAGTTAAGTTTCATTACTTCCTTGATATGGGAGGTTTTGGTGGCGGCAGACAATATGGATGTCCGGTTTGGTAGAAGATATGTTTATAAATATACATAAAAAAACGCTGAAATACTCAGCGTTTTTTTTTTACTCCGGAGCTAAATAGCTAAAATCTTCCTGACTTTTCAGGTAGTCTTCCGGAATTCCGATATCGATAAAATAACCTTTTTGCTGCGAAGCGTAAAACTTAAGATTTGTAGTATGCGTCTCCAAAAATTCTGTTTCAAATGAAAAATTTTCTTTTTGGGGGGCATGTAAAAGAAAATGTTCTGTATTTAGTAAGTAAACGCCAGAATTGATCCAGGCCTCCTCCTGAAATTTTTTTTCTGTAAAAGCTAAAATTCTGTGGTTTGCATCAATTTGAACCGTACCATAGCGGTCAAAATTTTGCATTTTCTTGAGTAGGATAACAAGGTCTGCATTTTCTTTATTAAAAAGATTTTGCATTCTGTTTAGTTGAAAATCGTTGTAGGTGTCACCATTTAAGATTAAAAGTGATTTTGCAGGTTCATTCAGTTGATAGATGGAATTTTTTATAGCACCACCAGTTCCCAATGGGTGATTTTCAATCACATATTGGATTTCTATGTCGAGGTATTGGTTTCCAAAATAAGAAATGATACTTTCATACATATATCCTACGGATAAGGTAACTTTTTGTATTCCTTCTGATTGGCATTGCAATAAAATCCAATGCAGAAAAGGATATCCGGCTACGGGAGCCATGGGTTTCGGAAGATCATTCACTACGGATTGAAGTCTGCTTCCTTTTCCTCCAGCCAGAATGAGAGCCTGTGGCATCATAAGTCAAATAATTTTTCTTCCACCAATTCGCAAATAATATGTCCTACCAAAATATGACATTCTTGAATTCTTGGGGTGTCTGTGGAGGGAACGGCAATAAGGAAGTCCACCAAAGATTTCATTTTTCCGCCAGTTTCTCCTGTGAATCCGATTGTAAACATTTCTTGATCTTTGGCTTTTTCTAGAGCTTTGATAATATTTTGACTATTTCCGGAAGTGCTAAAGGCCCAAAACACATCATTTTTTCTGCCTTTGGCTTCTATTAAACGAGAATAAACCTCGTCATAACCATAATCATTGGCCACTGCTGTCAGATAAGAACTATTCACATGAAGTGCTTCGGCAAACAGGGGTTTTCTATCTTTATAAAACCTTCCGGAAAACTCAGCTGATAAATGCTGTGCGTCGGCGGCGCTACCACCATTTCCTGCCATTAAAATTTTTCCATCAGCCCGAATGCAAGTGCAACAAATTTCAACTACTTTTTCAAGGGTATCGAGCATTGTGGGTTGCGTAAGTAATTTTTGTTTTACACTTATGCTCTCAAGAATTCGCTGTGATATGATTGACTTCATTATTCATTTATTTCATGTAAAATTATAATTTAGGAATCGTTCTTCCTAATGATTCTATTGTGGAGTGTTAGTTTTTACAAAAACTGCTTATCTTGTAAAAAACTATTGGGATGGAAAATAAGAAAAAAGGAATCGGATTTTTTGACCTTACGATGATTGTGATCAGCCTGGTGATAGGAATGGGAATTTTCAAAACTCCCGTTTCCGTAGCGGCACAGTCAGGATCGGAGTGGATATTTTATTTTACCTGGGTATTAGGTGGGGTGATTGCCCTTGCAGGTGCATTAACCTATGCTGAAATAGGTTCTAGATTTCCTGTTGTTGGGGGTTATTATAAAATATTCTCAGTTTGTTATCATCCCTCTTTATCTTTCAGTATCAATAGTATCATTTTGGTATCCAATGCTGCCTCTGTTGCGGCAGTAGCCTTGATTGGCGCAGAGTATATCAATTCAGTTATTTTTCCAGATACAGCCTACAAGGACGAAATGAAAATGTGGGTGGCAGCCATAAGCATTTTTTTATTCTATCTTGTGAATCTCAGGGGATTGAAAATGAGCACAACAGTTCAAAATGGATTGATGATTTTTAAAATTGGATTGATGTTTTTAGTCATGTCTGCCTTGTTTTTTTCAGAGGCGAGCCCGGTTGAGGTGGTTGGTACTGCTCAAACTGGAAGCTGGACAGACTTGTTTTATGCCATTGGAGTTTGTTCTGTAGCAGTTTCTTTTACTTATGGTGGTTATCAGCATAGTATAAATTTTGGCAGAGAAGTAGACGACGCCCCTCGAATTCTTCCCAAGGCAATTTTTGTGGGATTGATTGCTATCATATTATTGTATGTTGCCATCAATTATGCATATGTACAGGTCATTGGATTCGAAAATTTAAAAACTTCTGAATCAATAGCTGCCATTATGGTCTCCAAGATTTTTGGCGTGAATGGATACAATATCGTATCCTGTCTTTTTTTCTTTTCCGTTTTGGGCTATGTTAATGTTATGATGCTTACAAATCCACGCGTCATGTTTGCGATGAGTGAGGAGGGAACCATGCCCAAAAGTTTTAAAAAGGTACATCCAAAAACTGAAGTTTTATCTTACAGTTTAACTGTCTTTACTATTGTAACGATATTTACTTTGTTCTATGCCAAGGAGTTTGATCAGATACTTAATTATATCATTTTCCTGGATAGTATCGGCATGGCATTTTCTGCGGCCACTTTATTTTATTTTAGGTATAAAAAAATAGAACCGGAAGAGGGTAATTATTTTAAAATCTCACTATATCCGATTTTACCTATTTTTTACATTCTGGCATATATACTGATTGCCTATGCAGTTTATGTAAGTGACCAGAAAGCAGCCCTTTATGGAATGGGGATCTTTGCTCTCTTTTTTGTTTTATATTGGATTGTAGATTTTGTAAACAAAGGGAAAAACAAGGATCAGGTTTAACCCTGTTTTTCCTTTTCTTTAGTGAGCTTCAAGCCAATTGTTGCCTGTGTCAATTCCAACTTCCATGGGCACAGACAACTGGGGCATGGCATTTTTCATACATGATTCAATAAGAGGCTTTACGATGTTTAGTTCATTTTTGGGAACATCAAAAACGAGTTCGTCATGAACCTGGAGAATCATTTTAGTTTGTAGTTGATTTGCTTGTAGGCTATTGAAAATTTTCACCATGGCTATTTTTATCAAATCTGCGGCTGATCCTTGGACTGGAGTGTTAACAGCATTTCTTTCGGCATGGGAGCGCATCATTCCATTTTTAGAGTCTAAGTCTCTTAAATATCTTCTTCTACCCCCAATCGTGGAAACATAGCCATCATTACGGGCTTGATTTACCACCTGCTCCATATATTTTTTTAATCCGTTGTATGTTTTAAAATATTGCTCAATCAATGCGCTTGCCTCAGTTCTTTTAATGCCCAGGTTTTGAGATAAATTAGTTGCACCCGCGCCATAAATAATGGAAAAGTTAACTGTTTTTGCATTGTATCTTTGTGTTTTGTTTACCTGATCTTGCGGAACGCCATATATTAAAGAGGCGGTTGAAGTGTGAATATCTTCTCCATTTCTGAATGCTTTCAACATAGCCTCTTCTCCACTGATTTCAGCAATCAGACGTAATTCTATCTGGGAGTAATCGGCTGCAAGAATCAAGTGATCATTATCTTTCGGGATGAATGCTTTTCTGATTTCCCTTCCCTTATCAGTTCTGATGGGTATGTTTTGTAGATTAGGATTTTGAGAACTTAATCTTCCTGTACTTGTAAGGGCTTGATTAAATGAGCTGTGTAGTCGGCCTGTTTTTTCATTCACCAATCTGGGTAAAGCATCAATATAAGTTGATTTTAGTTTTGCCAACTGGCGATAATCTAAAATATCTTTTACCACGCTATATTTTAGGGCCAGCTCGGTCATCACTTCTTCATCTGTAGAATATTGTCCTGTTTTGGTTTTACGCCAACGATAAGGGAGTTTTAATTTATCAAAGAGCACTTCACCAATTTGTTTGGGTGAATCTAGATTTAGATTAGGGCTTCCGGTTTCTTCTAATATTTTGGTTCGTAGCAACTGAATATCCTTTTCCATGACGTAGCTGTATTCTTCCAAGAATGGTACATCTAAATGCACACCATTGAACTCTATATCAGCTAAAACCTGAATAAGGGGTTCCTCAATTTGCTCGTACAAGGAACGAATCGGGCCCAGTAAAAGAGTATCCAATTTTTGTTTCAATTGCCAGGTGATATCTGCGTCCTCAGCGGCATACTCCTTAATTTTTTCAAGAGGAACCTCTCGCATAGATATTTTTTTCTTCTGACCTTTTCCCAACAGATTTTCAATAGGCACCGGAGAATAGTTGAGATAGGTTTCTGCAAGAAAATCCATGTTATGCCTTTGATCTGGTTCAATGAGGTAGTGCATAATCATAGTATCCCAAAGTTTACCTGCTACGTGGATGCCATACCATTTTAAGACCAGGAGGTCAAATTTGATATTCTGACCAATTTTAGCAATATCTTTATTTTCAAATAAAGGTTTAAATGCAGCTAATATTTCTTTCGTTTTTTCTTGATTGACGGGGAAGGGCATATAATATGCCTCATGTGCTTCAATCGCGAAAGACATACCAACAATTTCAGCGCCTAATTCCAATCCTGTTGTTTCAGTATCGAAGCAAAATTCTTTCTGTTTACTGAGCAGCTGTATTAACCCTTTTCTTTTTTCTTCATTGTCTACCAAATGGTACTGATGTTTTGTGTTTTCTATAGTAAAACTCACCAAATGAGCATTGGCTGCCATAGAAATAGGTTTTTCCTCTTCCACTACATTTCCAAAAAGATCTAGTTGAGGAGTTTTAGTGGTATCAGGTTGATAATCAGTCAGCGAAATGTCAGTTCCTAAAATTCTTTTGGCCAAGCTTCTGAATTCAAGTGTTTTAAACAGTTCCTGTAGTTTGGTTTTATCAACAGGATCTAATTGATAAGCCGTTTCGTCAAATTCAATAGGTGCCTTAGTATCAATAGCTGCTAATTTTTTGGAGAGTAGCGCTATTTGTTTGTGCTCTTGAAATTGTATTTTTTGCTTTTCGGGCAGTTCATCCATATGATTTAAAATACCTTCAATTGAATGGTATTTTGAAATTAGTTGTTGGGCAGTTTTAGGTCCGATACCCTTAACACCGGGTATATTATCTACGGCATCGCCTTGCAGTCCCAGCATATCAACTACCTGATGAACTTCCTGAATGCCCCAAATTTCCAAAATTTCTGGAACCCCTAATATTTCAACTTCATTTCCCATTCTTCCGGGTTTGTAGAGAAATACTTTTTCAGAAACCAACTGGCCATAATCTTTGTCAGAGGTCACCATGTAAACTTCAAAATCTTTCGCTGAGGCTTGTTTGGCTATAGTTCCGATTACATCATCAGCCTCATAACCCTGACAGCTGATCATGGGTATGTTCATTGCTTCTATGATCTGGAAAATAAAGGGTAATCCCAGGGTTATGTCTTCTGGTTGTTCGTCTCTTTGGGCTTTGTAGGGCTCATACATTTCATGTCTGAATGTTGGACCGTGTAAATCAAAAGCAATGGCAATATGGGTTGGATTTTCTTTTTGGATCAAGTCCCAGATTAAGGATGTAAAACCGTTTACACAAGAAACATTTTGACCTTTGGAATTGATAAGGGGTCTTTTAATAAAAGCAAAATGCGCTCTGTAAATGAGAGCAAAAGCATCGAGTAAGAATAGTTTTTTTGACATAAGATAGTTTTATATGGGGTTTTTATCATTCAATATGAACAAGATAAGGATAAAAAGGAAAAGAAATCAGGAATTTTTTTTGACTAAGATTTTGTCAATTCTAGCCCCGTCCATATCAATAACTTCCATCTGGTAAGATTCCCAAATTACTTTTTCTCCTTCTTCAGGTATTCTTTCCAATATTTGAAGTATCAGACCACTTACTGTATGTAGATGCATCATATCTTCATCAATTTCCGTAAATCCAAAGTGTAACATAAAATCGTGTAATGGAAATTGTCCATCAATCAGGTAAGAACCATCTTCTCTTTCTTCCAGCGTAAATTCATCTTTGTGAAAATCGGTTACATTTCCTACCAAGGCTTCAAAAACATCGTTGATCGTTATTAAACCTCTGGTTAATCCATATTCATCTGAAATAATCCCATGGTGAACTCCATTTTTTTTGAATAATTCCAATGCATGATAAACAGAAGTGTTTTCAGAAAGGAACTGAGCATTTTTTAACACTTTTTTTATTGAAAAATGTTCTTGATTGATTTGTATGAATAGATCTTTCAAATAAACAACGCCAATGATTTTATCAGGATTCATTTCATAAACCGGGTACATGTTATGCAGTTCTTGGGAGATAACTTCCAAAACCTGTTCTTTAGACATCTGTAGTTCCAGATAAATCAGATCTTGTCTGCTAGTCATGAGTGAAGCAACTTTTCTATCTCCAAGCACAAAAACTCTTTCCACTATATCCTGCTCAATCTCCTGAACCTCGCCTTCATTGGCACCTTCCTGAATGATAGCCTTGATTTCTTCTTCAGTAATTTTATTGTCGCTGTTATTTTTAATGCCAAGCACCCTAACGATTAAATCACTTGTGATGGTAAGCAGCCATACAAAAGGTAAAGTAACAGAACTCAAGAGGTTCATGGGTCTGGCTACCCATCTTGCGATAGCTTCAGGATTTGAAAGGCCTATTCTTTTGGGAACCAATTCTCCCAAAACAAGAGAAAGAAAAGTAATGATAACTACTACGGTGATAACGGCCAGACTCTCAGCATATGGATTTAGAAACTCAGATTTTTTTAGGTAATAAGTTATATCATCTGTTAATTTCTCGCCAGAAAAAATACCTGTTAGAATACCTATTAGCGTGATGCCAATCTGAACTGTGGATAAAAATTTATTGGGAGCATTGGCAATTTTGAGTGCGGCCTCTGCGCTCTGAGATCCTTTTTTTGCAAGAAGTTCAAGGCGTGTTTTTCTGGAAGAGACCAAGGCAATTTCAGACATAGAGAAAATTCCATTGATCAAGATTAAAAACAAAATCAGTAATAGTTCCATATATAATTGCTTAGGAGACAGAAATGTCACTAATAATCCATCCAAATGTATGTATTAAAATGGATAGATCCGCAGAAAATAAGAGGCCTTTTTGTCCTGCGTTTAATAAAATTTCTTTGTGCCCTAGAGCTGATTTAGAAATAAATACGGGGTATTTTTTTTTCATACCAATAGGGCTGCACCCACCTCTTAGATATCCTGTATGTTTCAATAATTGATCCACAGGCAATAGAGATAGATTTTTACAGGGTATTAACTGGGCTAATTTTTTAAATGAAAGCAATTCGTCTCCAGCCAATAAAGCTACTACCAAGTTCCCTTTGTCATCGGTTAACACAAGGGTTTTGAAAATTATCTTAACATCTATTTGATTTATTTCTGCAATTGTAATTAAGTCGAGTTGATCTTCATCGAAATGATAGGATACTGATTGGTATTTAATTTTATTTGCATCCAACAGACGCATTGCATTTGTTTTTTTTACCATTGAAAATGGGGGAATTGCATTGTTTTTGTATCATAAAGGTATAAAAAATTGAGTGGATATGATACTAACAGTTGTGACTTTGGGAATTCTTAGCTTTGGATTGATTATTGGGTTGATTTACAACTATTTATTGATGTACACTTCATTTTTTAAAAACAAGAGAATTCGACATCAGACCTTACCTGAAGCCCTTTCCAAGGCTGAATTTTACAAAAGATTGCCTTTGATCAGTATTAATATCTTGACATTATATCTGCTTTCTATCGTTGGGTTGTATCTGGGACAAGGATTATTCGAGATGCAATGGTCAGGAATTGGCATATTTGTTTTGCATTTTTTTGCCATTTTATTTATTGACGATTTGATGTTTTACCTTGTTCATCGAACTTTACATGAGAATAAATACCTGAATCAGAAAATTCACAGTATTCATCATAGATCTGTCCAACCTTTTCCTTTAGATTTTATTTATGCTCATCCCATTGAATGGTTGTCTGGTTATGCAGGAGCTTTTTCTGCCATCATATTAATCAATATATTTGGAACGGTTGACGTGTATGCGTTTTGGCTTTGGGGATTGTTTAGAAGTTTACATGAGTTGGACATTCATTCAGGAGTGAAGTCTGTAATTTCCAGATATATTCCTCTTTTGGCAGGAACAGAACATCACGATATGCATCATTTGAAGTCGAAGGGGAATTATGCCTCTACACTTGTTCTTTGGGATAAAATTTTTGGAACGGGGATCAGATAAAATCATATTTTATTTAATTGTGTTCAATTATATCTTTTTTTCGATGCTTTCAGTCGAAAAAAAAGTATTCCTGTGAAACAATTCGTAAATTTATTTCAGCTAAAAAATAATTTCAGATTATGACGAATATTAAATTTCTGAGTTTTTGTTTGTTATTAAGTTTAATCGCTTGTAAATCAAACCAAGTATCTCAGTCTTCTCCTAAAGATCAAAGCAGAAAAGATAGTGTTGCACCTAGCAATCCTTTAAGTAAACTTCAGGGAAATCAAGTAAAAACAGAGTCTGTGGATGAGGGTGAAAGCGGAATGGATGCTGCACTGCCATTCGATCCTACAATAAAAACCGGAGTTTTGCCCAATGGCATGAAGTATTATATCAAAAGTAATCCAAAGCCCGAGCAACGTGTTGAATTGCGTTTGGCTTTGAATGCCGGTTCTATGCAAGAAGAGGATGATCAGCAAGGTTTAGCTCATTTTGTTGAGCATATGTGTTTCAATGGGACCAAAAATTTTGAAAAAAATGCATTGGTAAACTTTCTTGAACTCACGGGTGTTCGCTTTGGTGCAGATTTAAATGCCTACACATCCTTTGATGAAACAGTGTATATGTTGCAATTGCCAACGGATAAGGAAGGTTTGGTTGATAAAGGTCTAACGGTTATGCAGGATTGGGCCGGTGCCGTAACCTTTGCCAATGAGGAAATAGACAAGGAAAGAGGGGTTATTTTATCTGAGTGGAGAACACGTCTTGGAGCTGATGAAAGAATGAGACAAACTTATTGGCCTAAGATTTTTCATCAATCTAGATATGCTAATCGACTTCCTATTGGAACGACTGAAGTAATCACAAAAGCACCCTATGAGAGATTAACAACATTTTATAAAGATTGGTATAGACCCAATTTAATGGCTTTGATTGTAGTTGGTGATATCAATGTAGAAGAAATTGAAAAGAAAGTAATTGAACGATTTTCACAACTTAAAAATCCTGAAAATCCAAAAGAGAAAAAGAAATTTGAGGTACCATCACACAAAGAAACATTGATTGCAGTGGCTACCGATCCTGAAGCTACGCGCGTCTCCTTTGAGTTGTTGTATAAGCATAACCCAAAAGAAGTCAAAACTATTTCTGATTACAGAAATAAATTGATGGGCGAATTGTATAATGAAATGATGCAAGGCAGATATGAGGAAATTAGCCAAAAGTCAGATGCTCCTTTTTCTGGTGCAGGTTCAGGCTATGGTAATTTTGTACGAAGCAAAGACGCCTATTTTGTACAAGCCTCGGCTAAGGAAAATAGTATAGAAGCGGCTATTAAAGCTGTACTAACAGAAGAGATGCGTATCAAATTGCATGGCTTTACCGAAACTGAATTGGAGAGAGCCAAATTAAGCTATATAAAGTCGGTTGAGCAAGAGTATAAGGAAAGAGACAAAGCTACATCAGCTAATCTTTCCATGCAATGTGTGGCACATTTTCTTGAAAATGAACCTATGTTTGGCATCGCTAAAGAATTACAAATTGTAAAGGATTTGGTTCCTGGCATTAAAATCAGCGAAATCAATCAACTTGCACCCCAATGGATTACAAAAGAAAATCGTTCAGTAATTCTTACAGCACCTGCAAAGCAAGGATTGCAATTACCTACCGAAGAATATTTGCAACAATTATTGGACGAGGCTGAAAAATTAAATCCTGAGCCTTACAAAGATAAGTTCTTGGATATGCCCATTCTATCAAAAGATCCGGTAGCTGGAAAAGTAAGTAGTGAAAGAAAAATTACAGAAAAAGATATCAATGTTACAGAATGGACCTTATCCAACGGTGTTAAGGTGATTATAAAGCCCACTGATTATCAAAATGATCAGATTATGTTACAGGCCTTTAGTCCTGGAGGTCATTCACTTTACAGTGATAAAGAATTTTGGACAGCAGGAAATGCAGATGAAATGATAATTAGAGGTGGTGCCGGTGCTTTTGACAAGATTGCCCTGGATAAAAAATTATCTGGAAAAACGTTGAAAGTGAATCCATACATCAGTGAACTTTTTGAAGGATTTGACGGTAGTTCTTCAATTGAAGATTTTGAAACTTTGTTGCAATTGGTACACTTGTATGGAACTGAACCAAGAAAAGATAAGGATGCCTTCGAAGCTTTTCAGAATGAAATCAGAGAAGAAATGAGAAATGCTTTATCAAGCCCTCAAGCTTATTTCAGCAATGAATTTCAAAAATTAATCAGTAACAATCATCCCAGAAGAAAGGCGATTATGTCTGATGAGGATATTAACAGTATGTCTTTGGATCGGGCGATGGAGATTTACAAAGAACGATTTGCGGATTTTAGCGATTTTACATTTGTTTTGGTAGGGAATGTTGATTTGGTAAAAACTAAGCCCCTTGTTGAAAAATATTTAGGCAGCCTACCCAATAAGAATAGAAAGGAAAATTGGAAAGATGTAGGGGTGCATGCTCCTACGGAGGGTAAATATCTGCCTTTACAGAAAGGTCTGGCGCCACAGAGTAATGTTATCATAGCCTTCCCCAAAGAGGAAGCCTGGGATAGAGAAAAAGCTTTTCAGTTAAATGCTGCAATAGGCGTTTTGAATATTATGGTAAGAGAGAATTTGAGAGAGGACAAAGGGGGTGTATACAGTCCTTTTGTAGGCGGCGGTTTTTCAAGAGACCCCCATGGAGCTAGCCAGGTGATTGTCTTTTTTCAATGTGCTCCGGAAGATGTTGAAAAGTTGGTTGCTGCCGTTAAAGATGAGGTGAAGTCTCTCCAGACTCAAGGGCCTAAAGAAGATAATCTTCAGAAAGTAAAGGAAACCCGTAGAAGAGAATTGGAAACCAACATGAAAAAAAATAATTTCTGGATGAATGCCTTAAATGATTATTATCAGCACAATGAATCGCCTCTTTTGGTTTTTGAAACAGAAAAAAGAATAGATTCTTTGAAAGCAACTGATATTCAAAATGCTACTAAGAATTATCTGGATGTTGATAAGGCTCTTATCATCACAGTAAAACCAGAAAAAACCAATTCGAACCGCCCTTAAGATGAAAAAGTCCATTCACGAATTTACAATCAAATCAATTGAAGGAAAGGAACTTTCGTTTAAGGATTTTAAGGGGAGAAAAATTCTATTGGTTAATGTAGCATCCGCCTGTGGATTAACACCGCAGTATCAGCTATTGCAAGATCTGTATGAGTCGTACAAAGATCGACTTGTGGTTGTAGGATGTCCTGCTAATAATTTTGCAGGACAAGAGCCAGGTACGAATGAAGAAATACTTGAATTCTGTACTACCCGATTTGCTGTTCAATTTCCACTTACTGAAAAAATTTCTGTTTTGGGAGAAGATATACACCCGCTTTATCAGTTTGTTACAAAAAAAGACAATAATGGGGTTGCAGATTCTGAAGT
>CAZNNX010000088.1:0-12991 GCA_964574485.1 uncultured Saprospiraceae bacterium
CCATATTATTTATGTTGACCCAGTCAATACTGATTCAATCTATTTTTGGATTTGTAAGTATGGTTTTCTTCTTTGGATATTTCTATGCACTGGCCACAGACAGAATGGCGCTGCATGATAAAATATCTGGTACCTGCGTGTACAAATCAAGTGATATTGAAACTTACTGACTAATTTTAAATACTTTATAAGCTTTTTTATTTCCTAGGTTATCTTCAATAACCAGATTGTAAAAACTATTGGAAAAAGAAGACAAATCAATCAACGACGTTGAATTTCGAGATATTTCACCGTAGATAAATTGTCCTAAACTGTTAAATAGAGAAATTCTTTGCCCTTCCTTTAGTCCTTGAATCTGGAATTGATTTTGAAAAGGATTGGGGAAAATTTGAATCTCACTGAACTCTAAGTCAACTGTAGAAACTGCCGGATTGTAAGAACAGGGATTTTGTGTGCTTACTTCGCAATATCTTTTTGAAAATTCTTGTAAAAACCAATTGGCAATATTGGCATTGTGAATGATCAAAGTATTTTCGTCATTTACCTGTTCGGCAGAATAACTCCAATTGTGTGAACCAGTTACCACGGTAGGGTCTGAGTTGGGCGTATTGGCATCGATAATTCCGTATTTATGATGTAAATCAAAGGTAGGAGTGTATTGTCTGGCATCTACCCCCGCATTTTGCAAGGTTGTGAAATCAGATCCTTGGTCGCCGATATTTTTAATCAAGGCAGCCACTCTCTCACCTGAATTATGTCTGTTAATTAAGGCATTGGATAAGTCATTATGTGTGAGTGTCAAAAGTGCGACTTCTACATCTCCTCCTGCGGAAAGAAGAGCTTGTTCTATTTTGGTTGTTGTACCATCTGAAGGAGAGAAATAGGATTCAATTCGATTTCCACCAATAATAAATTGGTGAGGCGTATTATCTGTTTTTTGAGAACCAGATTTAGATAAACCCGCATTGGGATTGGCAGTGGTAGAGCCCCACATTTCTTCAAACTCTATTTTATAGGTTCTGGCTAAAGATTGATCCTGTATCAGTACCACATTGTTATAATCATCGTTGATGTTATTGCTTGTCCAATTCATCGATCCGGTCCATACGTAGGATTGATTTACGCTACCGGGGTCTGCCACCAAAAATTTATTATGCATTAATCCAACAGTATTGACACCCAAAGTTGGAAACTGTGCATTGCTTAGTGCAGTATTGGCAGTACCTATATAATAGACATACCTAACACGGACGCCTCTGTTGTGGGCATTGTTCAGTGCAGTTACTATGGCATTGGTGTTGTTGTTGTAAACAGCAATATCAATATTAGCCTTAGCACTGTCTATTCTTTTGATCAGTTCAGCTTGAATAGCAGCAGGAGAATTTGAAATATGAGGGTAGGTTCCATTTGAAACCGTGTTGTCAATACTTCTGTTAAAAAAAACTCTGATACTTCCTGTTGAGTTGGAGACAGTTGCAAATATAGCTGTTTTGGTTGATCTTGAAGTGTCTGGTCCAATGATGGCACAGGCCTTGACATAATAGATGCTGCCAGCTTCCAATCCATTAAGTAGGATATTGTGTGCCATTGTAGTTTGTCCATTATCAAGGTAACCCATTTCCAATGCCGGGGTTTTTCCATATTGCACTAAAGTTCTCGCATTCGTATTGGTTGAATATTGAATTTCAAGGGAATTCTGCGTTTGCGTAATTAAGTTGGGATTTCCAAAAATTACGAATTGCGCAAAGATGAATTGCTTCGAAAACAATAAGGTGAATATGGTAAGTAATCTCATAAAGATTTTTTTTTCAAATATAGTGATAAAAAGTATTTCAGTTTATATTTATAAAATAATGGAACTAAATATGATTCATATTTTAATTTTAAACCTAGTTTAGTTTCATTTGTTTCATACGTATGATTGGATGGCAATTTACTTCATTTCAGGCTGATTCAGATTCGCCTTTTGAAAAATTTCAAAAAATTTTTCAAGAATTACTATTAATAAGTTCTGGTAACTTTGATGATGCACTATCCTGGCTAACAGAATTAGACAGAAAATATAAGTTTTCAGATGCCAAATATGGGATTTCAGATTTTATTCAGGATTTAAAAGATAAAGGATTTATCAAAGAAAACCCTGATCAATCAGATGCACTTTCTCTCACTCAAAAATGGGAATTACATATCAGGAAATCTAGTCTCAGGGATATTTTTGGAAAATTAAAAAAAACGGGAAAGGGTAATCATCAAATTTCTGAAATGGGTAGGGGTGAATCACTGCAATCTGAGACAAGACCCTTTGAATATGGTGATTTGTCGGAAGACATTCACATTAATCATTCCATACAAAATGCTATGAAAAATCATGGAATTGATTCTTTTCGATTGGATTACTCTGACTTAGAGGTGTATGAGAAAAACCACGAAAGCAGAACAAGTACAGTTTTGATGATTGACATCTCTCATTCTATGATTTTATACGGAGAAGACCGCATCACCCCAGCCAAAAAGGTTGCCCTCGCCTTAGCAGAATATATCAAAACTTATTTTAGAGAAGATAGTTTGGATATTATTGTTTTTGGAGATGATGCATGGTCTATAGAATTGAAAGATTTACCATATCTTGAAGTCGGTCCCTACCATACCAATACAGTGGCAGGACTAAGTCTTGCCATAGATATTCTTCAGAAAAAGAGAAATCCGAATAAGCAGATTTTTATGATTACTGATGGAAAGCCTACCTGCATAAAAAAAGGAAAACAATACTACAAGAATAGTTGGGGCTTAGATCGCCAAATTATGAATCGAACCTTGAATTTAGCCAAGCAATGCCTAAAAAAGAATATATCTGTGACAACCTTTATGATTGCTCAGGATCCTCATTTGATTTCCTTTGTGGAGGAATTTACCGAAACTTGCAGGGGAAAAGCTTTCTATTCCAGTTTACAAGGTTTGGGACATATGGTTTTTGAAGGTTACAAAAAAACAAAATCAAAGGGAAAATGATATTGAATCATGATGATCTGCTTGCCATGCCATCAAGAAACAGAGCTACCTTAATTAATTCACTTTCAGGAGTGAAACCTGCAGTTTTAGTGGGTAGCAAAGGTTTACAACAAACAGAAAATCTGGCTATTTTCAACTCATTATTGCATATTGGTGCGCAGCCAGCTCTTATGGGCTTGATTTTTAGGCCAGATAAAGTGAGAAGGGATACACTCGCCAATATACAGGAGCAAAAATGCTATACAGTTAATTATGTGCCGGATAATCAGTATCATTCTGCGCATCAAACTGCCGCCAAGTATAAGACGGAGGAATCAGAATTTCATTTGCTGGGATTTACTCCCAATTATCTCGATGGTTTTCATGCACCTTTTGTAAAGGAATCCCCCATTCACATGGGCCTGGAATGGAGAGAAACTGTCAGTATTGAATCTAATGAGACCTTGTTGGTCATAGGAGAAATCCAATACATCAGTATTGCAGATCATATGCTTTGGCAATCATTCTGGACTGATCTAAGTGGATTACTGCATGTTTCAGGATTAGATTCATATTACAGAGTGCAACTAATGGATAGATTATCCTATGCTGAGCCCAATAAGGAGCCTGATTCTTTGCTATAAATAGTTTGTAATCCAAGATGTTAGGTCTAGAAGGTCTATCACTTTTTTCAATTCTTTGGGTTGTTTTTTATTAATTTTCTCCGCCAAAGCCTCTTTTTCATGAGAATGAAAATGATTGAAAGATTTCCTCAAAACAGGTAATACCTTTAAAAAATCTTCTTCCTTTAAATCTGCCACCCAAATACTGATCATGGTCCAAAAATCTTCCTGATGAATAAGCCCCAAAGCAGGTCCTTCCAAAAATCCTTCAACGTAGGAAGAAATATTGAAAATATCATCTTCATAGCTTAAAATGGAGTAAATTTCACGATGTATTTCACCTAGATCCATCCATTGTTGGTTGAATATTTGTCTCAACCCAAATCCCTTGATTTTATAATGATTTCCTGTATTGAGTGATAACTCCAAGATTGCCTGTTTCCAACAACTCCAATAATATGTATTTTCCAACCAAAGCAGGGAGTTTTGCATTTCCTTCATTGAGCAATAATAAGCTTCCAGTATGTCTTCATTTGCATGAGCACAATAGGAGTAGAGCCGACTGCAAATTCTGGGAAGCATGGCATCTAAAATCGGTTTCAGAAAAGCTGAATCATTTGACTTTAATTTTCCAAAATGATAATGACGTGCCATGATGGGGAAAAAGGAAAGCCACTCCAGGTTATCTTCTTGTGCAATCAGTAAATTTTCGATTTTTGAGGATAAATCCGGGATGAGATCTACCAAGGAGCCATAAATTATTCCGGGTAGGATAGGACTTAGATCCTTGATTTGAGTTGCCAAATTCATTTGGTTTTGAAGAAAATGATAGGCTGCTTCCTGAATTGTGTTGCCCCATATGGCTTTTTCGATAATTTTAACCTCAAGTAAAGGAAAATGGGAGAGGCTCCAGTACTCTTTAAAATTTCCCTTTGATTGTGTATTGCTTGGCTCTAAAAAGGCAAATCCAATTTCAAGAGCAAGGCATTGGTGTAAAAAAATACTTTGTTTTTTGTCCAGTTCATTTCTAAGATCCAGACCATCTCTTTTTACTGAAACATCCATGCCATGGGAGTATCTCATTAATTTTAGCTTTTTTAGCTGGAGATTAAAATCAATTAAAATCGGTATTTTTTGTATTTCTATGGGTATATGACCAATTTTTTCGTCTGAAATTAAAGCATTTTTTAATAGACTGAAATGATTTTGATTGCCATGGCAAATGCAGCTCAGAATTGACTCTTCAAGCTCTTGTAAACCGGGATATCTTTTGTTTCTTAATTCAGAAAGACAATCTGCCATTGTGATGGCATCCATAATTTGAGCACTGCTGATCAAGAGTTTTTGATTTCGGGCAATTTCTGCTGCTGTACTGATGTAATAGAAAACTGCTTTTTCTTTTTTCTGAAATAATAGTTCATTCCAGCGGGTTGAGGCTACACCTGCACCATAGCCATGAGAGGATAGGATTCTTTTATTTTCATAGGGAATCCAGGCAGCCTGAGTTTTTGTTTTTTGCAAATCTGTTATGAGTCGCAAATCTTCTTTTTCATCATAGGCTTTTAGATCTAAAGCAGGTACATGGTAAGCACCACATACGACAACTATTTTTTTATATTTTTTAGGATTAATTTTTCTTAGTTGAACACGCATGTATGCTTCTCTCAGTAAATCAATATCCTCTGTTTCTATTTCTTTTCGAACCATTTGCATGACCTCATCTATTTTTTTAAAAATTTCTAAGGATTTGAGTGATGGTAATTCAAAGTAAGCATCCCACCAGGTTTCAACATCATTGTACCCGGCTAACTGAGCAAAAAGTGCTAATGGATTATTTCTTTTTTTATTTTTTTGGGTTTTTACATTGTCAGGAAATAAAGCATAGGGGAGGTCGAAGTGTAGAATAGGTATTTTTTGTGTATGTGCATATTGGTAGGCGTTCCATTCAGGAGAGAAATTACAGAAGGGATAGACGACAAATTGCTGAGGTTGATCTGTCTGGTAAACCATCGCAGCAATGGGCAAACGGATTTCTGGATTGATAATTGAGGGGATAAGCGGATCTAATTCAACGGGGCCCTCCACCACTAAC
The DNA here is from genome assembly GCA_964574485.1 of uncultured Saprospiraceae bacterium. Taxonomy (GTDB): domain Bacteria; phylum Bacteroidota; class Bacteroidia; order Chitinophagales; family Saprospiraceae; genus Saprospira. The sequence continues at coordinate 5,704 of CAZNNX010000088.1, forward strand.
ATATCCGGCTCAAATTGAGCCAAAACATCCATTACATGAAGAGACGAACCCGGTCCATGATGTCTGATTCCCAAGTTAAGTATTTCCATAAGTCGAAAATAATAAATGCATCTTTATACATTATCAATAAGACTAGTATATTTAGCATGAAATTATATCTATTTATTATTTAGCTATCTAATTCTTGCCACATGAGGGTTCTTCTATTTTTTTTATTGAGTTGTCAGGTACTTTTTTCTCAAAATAATGTTTTGCAATTGAAGGAAATCATGAAAGGTGAAAGATTTACAGGTTTTTCACCCGAACAAATCAGATGGACTGATGATGGAAAGAAGATTTTTTTTTCATGGAACCCTGAACTCAAGAAAATCAGAGAAACTTATGTATATGATCTGGAATTAAAAAAAATAAAAAAGGCAGATTCTTCTGATGTAAATCAATGGCCACAGTCGGGTTCAGTTTCTACAGATCAGAAATGGAAAGTATTTGAAAGAAATGGAGATTTGTATGTTCGCTCATTGGTTGATTTTCAAATAAATCAACTGACACATACCGTTCAAATGGAGCGAAATCCTGAGTTTTTATTCCAAAGAAATGCCTTTTATTTTCAAATAGATCAGAATTTATTTATTTGGGATCTTGATTTGGGAAAAGTGCAACAGTGTACTGATTTCAGAAAGGGGGAAGTCCCAACAACCAAGAAATTGAATGCGCAGGAAACTTGGCTGGAGCAAGACAATCTGTTTTTATTTCAGGTACTGAGAGACCGTAAGGAAAAAGAAGAGCTGAATAAGCAGAAACATAGTTTTTTAAAAACTAAATATCCCCTTACCATTTATCTGGGTGAGTTTGAATTGGATGAGGCCAGTATGTCACCAGATGGAAAAGCCGTTTATTTCAGAACTGTAAAAAGAGCAAAAAATAAAGCTAGTTTTTTTATGGATTATCTCGCTAGCTCTGGATATGCTCAGGCTGTTGAGGCCAGAGAAAAAGTGGGTTCAATGGAAGATAAATACAAAATGGGAGTTTATCATATAGAAAAAGATACTTTCTTCTATTTTGATTGGACAGGATTGGAAGCTTTATTTGATAAGCCTAATTATATGAAGGACTACAATCCCAAGGATTCTGTTTATGTAGATAAGTATAAAAATGCCAGAGATTTGATCGTGCATAATCCGGTTTTCTCAAAAAATGGCCAAAGATGTATCCTTGAATTAAAATCCTTTGACAGTAAGGACCGTTGGTTGCTCGCGGTTGAGCAACATAGCAAGCAATGGAAATTAATGGACAGGCAACATGATGAAGCCTGGATTGGTGGCCCGGGTATTGAAGGTTGGAAAGAATCAGCAGGTAATATTTTTTGGATTGACAGCGTCAGGTTTATGTATCATTCAGAGCAAAGCGGGTTTTCCCAATTGTACATAGCCGATGTAAAGCTAGGAGAAAAAAGGAGATGGAGTCAGGGAAATGGAGAGATTCATAATGCATGGCTTTCAAAAGGAGAAAATCAGGTTTATTTTATTAGTTCTGAGGAAGATCCAGGTACAAGACATTTGTTTCTTGCAAATTTGGAAGGTGCGGAGAAAAGAAAAATCAGTTCTGAAACAGGAAATCATGAAGTCTATCTCTCGCCGGATGAAACTTGGCTGGCAACCCGATTTTCAAGCAGTAACAAACCTTGGGAATTGTATTTAAAAAGAGTAAATGATCCTCAGTTGCCTTTGCAGATAACTGATTCCAGACTTCCCGCATTTTCAGCTTATTCCTGGAAAAAACCCAGCTTGGTATATTTTAATTCTCAGGTAGATCAAAAACCAATCAGAGCAAGATTGTACGAGCCTGAGAGATCAAAGAAAAACGGTGCAGCCGTCATTTTTGTACACGGGGCCGGTTATTTGCAAAATGCCCATCATTGGTGGAGTAATTACTTTAGGGAATACATGTTTCATCATTTATTGAATGAGCTGGGATATACCGTGCTTGATATAGATTTCAGAGCAAGTGCAGGTTATGGAAGAGATTGGCGTACTGGTATTTACAGACATATGGGTGGCTTGGATTTAAGTGATCAGCTGGCAGGTGTTCAATATTTAATAGAATCCAAAAAAATTGATCCCAAAAGAATTGGAATTTATGGCGGATCTTATGGCGGATTTATCACGCTGATGGCATTATTCAAACATTCAGATGTTTTTGCCTGTGGTGCGGCCTTACGCTCTGTTACTGATTGGGCACATTACAATCATCCCTACACATTTAATATTTTGAATAGTTCGGTATTGGATAGTATAGCTTACAAAAAAAGTTCTCCTATTTATTTTGCAGAAGGATTAAAAAGTAAATTATTAATTTTACATGGAATTGTAGATGACAATGTACAATATCAGGATGTTGTTCGTCTTTGTCAAAAATTGATAGAATTAGGGAAGGAAAACTGGGAGATGGCTACCTATCCGGTTGAAGCACATGGATTTGTAGAGTCGGATAGTTGGTATGATGAGTACAGAAGAATTTTAGAATTATTTGAAAATCAAATTGGTAACAAAAGAAAAAAATAAGATGCGGCAATTAATCATACTTTGTTTTTTAGTAATGCTGGTTTATTCTTGTCAGGATTCAGCTCAAGAAGAGAAAACCCGGGTCAGCCCAGAAATTTCACAATCGCCAAAAGGAACTAATGTTGAGGGGAAAATAGAAGGATTGGCAGCAGGTCAACCTGTCCAGATTGAAAAAAGAACAGTTCAGGAAATGTCAGTATTAGCACAGTCTGAAATAAAATCTGACGGGAGTTTTTCACTCAATTTTGATCTGGATCAACCTAACCTGATTCGAATGGTAGCCGGGGGAAGTTTTTTTTGGTTGGTTGTTCATCCTGGAGAACAAATTAAAATCAATGCAAAAATAGAGCAAAATAAGGTTTCCCAATGTACTATTGAGGGTTCTCCCTCAAGTCAGGAGATGATGCGTATGGTATTAAAAGATCCTCAACCTGAAGAATTGGTACAATACTTGAATGAGCATAAAGAAGATCAGTTACTGGTTTGTTTGTTTCTCTTAGGTCGATTGGATGTAAACCTTTATTTAAAGCAATATGAAATGATTTTAGATCAGCTCAAGAAGGATTATCCGGATTGGCCCACCACAGCTGAATTTGAAAAAGTAATTTTGGAGTTTAAATCCAAGATTTCCACTGCTGTTGCATTAGATAAACCTTGTCCTGACATTCAGTTGCCCAATCCTGAGGGTAAGAAGTTAAGTTTAAAGAGTTTGAGGGGTAAGATTGTTTTACTTGATTTTTGGGCTTCCTGGTGTGGTCCTTGCCGAAGGGAAAATCCTTTTGTTGTTTCCTTGTATAAAAAATATAAAAGCAAAGGATTTGAAATTTTTAGTGTTTCATTGGATGGAATCGAAGACAGACGTGCCGCCGCCTTGAAACAAAGTCCTGATAGATTAAAATCTTTTTTAGAAAGAGAAAAAGAAAACTGGAAAAAGGCAATTGAGCAGGATCAGATGAGCTGGCCCTGGCATGTCAGTGAGTTGAGAAGCTGGAGTTCCTCTGTTGTTTCTCAGTTTGGTGTGAATTCCATCCCAAGAACATTTTTGATTGATAGAAATGGAAATATTAAGTATACAAACCTGAGAGGAACTGAATTAGAAAATAAAATTATTGAATTGTTATAATTACAAATCTATGAAATTGAAGTTTTTATTATTGATTACTTGTATCCAGACCACTTTATTGGGACAAACTTTTACAGATTATAAACGGGAGGGAGAACTGCCAAAACGCCCGGATATCCCACAAGATTTCATGAAAGAATATGCCGTAATCATCAAATCTCAAACCGTCAGTAAAAGTTTATTTACCGGAAGTTTTCCTGAGATTGACCAATTGGCCACCTATCAAACCTATGAACATATCCTGTTGAATAAAGAAGAGGCTTTATCTGATTACAAACGATTGGTAGTGCCAAAATTCAATGGCAGGATCGGTGATTTTGTTCAGATGAAATTTGTTGATTTACGTATTAGAAAACAAAACGGTAGTATTATTGACCTTAAAATTAAAGACCTTCCTTTGGCTAATCTAACAGAAACTGATGAATTGTATTCTCAGAAAGAAGAGAATTATATTTATGAAATCCAGGGTTTGGAAGTGGGAGATGAAATCGAAAGAATTACTGTAATTGAATCAAAGTTTCCAGATCAGGGCAGAATTGTAAATTTATATCAGGAATATCCCGTGCTCGATGCCTCATTTGTAATTGAAGTTTCTACGATGGTAAAAGTAAATGGTAGGGTATACAATGGTATGCCGATTCCCCAAATTACAGAAAAAGGAGAGCAAAGAGTTTACAGCTGGAAAATGCAAAATCTGCAAGCCATTCCGGAAGCTAATGCTGAGGGGGCTATCTTTACCAAAAATCTGGCCTATTTTGTATACGAGTTGAATCTGGATGCATTCAGAATGGAACCCACCACTGTCAAGGTTTTAAATTTTAGCGATTTGATTATGCAGTATGTCTCAGATTTTATGGAGCCAAGAGTGCGTAATAAAAAGAAATACAAAGAATTTTATGACGAATTATTCCTACGTGGTGCCAAAGAATTTGGAAAAACAGATCCATTAACACTTACAAAGCTTGAAAAGACTTACCTGTTGAATCATTTTATTCAAAAAGAAATGAAATCAGCAGGCAAACTGGAGGATTTTGAAAAATCGGAAGGCATAGAATATTTTTTAGTGAATAAAAAAATTGACTATGCTAATTTGATGTGTATCTATCGTGATTTTTTTGAAAAAAATGAAATTGAATATTATTTGGCAATAGGCAAGAGCAGATTCAATGGTGATTTTGATCTGGACTATGTTTCCTCCACACAAATTGCCTCCTATTTATTTGTATTCAAGGATGAAGCTGGAAATACATTTACCATTGTGCCGGGAGCAGGTTTGAATGAAATGCCCAGTTCCTTGTTGGGAACAAAATTATACATGAAAAATATAGTAGACCCTAAATCGAAACTTCAATCCATTGAATTTGGTCAGGATGATCTGAAAAATGAAAAAAATAACAAAAGAAGTAGAAGAACAGAGATTAATATACTTGCTGATGGCAAGGCAGAAATCAAAACAAACCTGAGTTTAACCGGATTGTTCTCAGATGAGGGAAGAGATTTTTTACTGGGTTCCTACAAAGAAGACTCTATAAAGGTTCGTATGGAGCGAGCGTATAAAAATCGCTTTAAAGACAAGGAAGTATTCTTCAAAGAGGCTCAATTAAAAAAAATGGAGACCACTGCGCCTTTTGATTTTCAGTTTGAAACTCAAATGGGAATCAATGCCTTTTTAAAAGAAGATAACAAATGGGAAATGAAACTTTCAGATTGGCTGGCTCATTCCATTCGTTGGATTTCAAATGCCAAAAAAAGAACTCTGGATCATCATAATAGTTTTGCAGGTACGGATATTGAAGAAATCATAATTACTTTTCCCTATCCCGTACAGATAGATAATATCGCTGAACTTAATAAATCCAAGGACACAGATAAGGCTGCTTACAAATTATCAGTTGCATTGATTAAGGATAATGTACTTCGTATTCAATCCAGGTATCAGGTCAAACAAATTTTAATCCCAGCGCAGGAATCTTTGCTGCAACAGGATGTAAATGAACTATGGAAAACTTGTAATGAATTAAAGTTTTTGATCAAGAAAAAGGTGTAGAACCCATTCAAATTGGATAGAAAAACAATAGAGCAATACATTAAGAGAAAATTGCTTTTAGGAACTTTAGACCAGTCTGAAGAAGAGCAAATTTTTTCACGGATAAATCATAGTCTCAATTGGGATTCTAATTCTGAATTAAGTTGGACGGAATGGGCGGCTACTTATCACCTATTGCTGAAAGGAAAAATTGTAGAATTAGATTTAGGTAAAACTACTGAAAACATTGAAAATCCATTATTTGCTGATCCTGATTTGCAGCGTCTAGCGCTTTATCTGATTGAAAATGCCGAGTTTTTATTATTGGCTAAACTTTTGGAAGGTCTTGAATCTCAAAATAAGTTATTGTACCCTTTTATTGTTTTGGAAATAGCAGAGTTAGCATGGCAGCGGGCTGATCTTTTTCGCTTATCCCTATATCAGTTTGTACACAACAGGGAATTATATGAGTTTCAAAATGAACATTATGAATTGTATCAGCAAATTTTATCTGAGGATCCTTTTCATGAGGTAAAATCTTTTTCAAAAAAAGATTTTGAATTTTTGACTGAAATCCTGATCGACAGAAAGACCCTTTCTCTGATACAACATTTTACTTCTTTACCCATAGCATTTAAAAGTTCTGTTTTGAATTTTCTGGATAGGGTTCCCCTCAGCTTATGTCTCAATTTGGGTGACTTATTATGTCAGGAAAGAAAATCGGAATTAGTAAAAATGGGCTGGATTCTGAAGAGCTTTCGGGTGGAATCCAATGATTTGATTGAATTTTGGGAGTTTATACAGCGTGCATCTCAAATCAGATTGGAGAATTGTCTTTCTTTTGATCCCCAATCAATAGAGTATTCAAGCTCTTTCTTCCTCTTTTTTCGGGATGAAAAGCCTGAAAGATCAGAGTTTTGGAAGGAAATGGTATATATGACGCCGCTTTCTTATTGGGAACAAACAAACAGTGCCGATTACTGGTTTGAAATTTTATACGAAAGGGCAGGAGCTGAAATAATTCTGGAATCAATTTTAAAAAGGGCCAAAAGAGAGAAAAATTGGAAATGGATTGTAGCAGCACATCGATATTTTCGAAAACATCAGCGATTGAAATATTTTTCAAGGCATAATAAGATCGAAGCCAAATGTATTTACAGCGATTTAGACCCGGAATTGTCGGTTTTACTCATTCAAGATATTATGAAGCACCCTCAGCATTTGTCATTTGAATTGGGTGATCCGATTAGTTGTCTGGAGGGGGATCAATTATTGCAATGGACAGATCAGATTACTGAGTTGATGATTCAAAAGCTTAGGAATATGATGAAAGTCAATGGAAGAGAGGAGTTGAATCTATTGCAAATCCTTCTGAAAAGATTATCTTTACAAGGTAGAATATCCTTGACAGGGCCCTTTTTTCAAACTTTTTTTCCGGATCTTCATCCCATTTTAATAAAAGAAATTTATAAGGGCAGAAAAAGATTGGAAATTCGTAATCGGATTCATCATGAATGAAACAGCGTACGATATTTTAAAGCCGAGTGCAGAAATTCGATTTCGAAAGGAATTGGATTA
>CAZNNX010000089.1:0-12967 GCA_964574485.1 uncultured Saprospiraceae bacterium
AATTTTCACCTGTTCTGCGCCAATATTGGATCATGATGTAACCAAACAAAGCTCCCCCTAAATGTGCAAAATGAGCTACATTCCCATTGTCGTTAAACCCTAGGTATAACTCTATGGCACCCATGATGAGAACAAAATACTTCGCCTTGATGGGTATGGGAGGAAATAATAGAAGTAATACCCTGTTTGGATAGAGCATCCCAAAAGCCACCAACACACCGTAAACTGCACCGGAGGCGCCCACTGCAGGCTGATTTAATACACTATTGGCATAAGCCATGGATTCATTACTGAAGTTCATGCCCGACATGTAATAGGAAAAACCTTTTGTCATGACGAGTTGCACTTCTTCGGCTGTTAACTGTTGTAAGGCATATTGCAGCTCAATATATCCAGCGATTTGATGTAATATAACAGCACCGATTCCCGTGATGAAGTAAAGTAGCAAGAATTTTTTTGCTCCCATAGCTAATTCAGAATCTCTTCCAAACATAAACAGTGCGTACATGTTGAAGAAAATATGGAAAAATCCTCCATGCATAAACATATGAGTGACCAGCTGATAGGGTTCAAATCCCTCAGACATAAAAGGATACATGGCAAAATAGTTCTGCATGGCCGGCTGAAATAGCATCGAAGCTAAAAACATCAGCACATTCATCATAATGAGGTTTTTAATCACCTCGGGGATATACATCATAACATCACAACGTTTGAGAATAAAGATACAAAGTTACGAATCATTTCTTGTTAAGATGTTCGATTTTCATTAAGTTAACCTGCATAGGCAACCACCTCCTTTACTTCGGGAACCATTCTTTTTAACATACCCTCAATACCATTTTTCAAAGTAACGCCAGAGGATGGACAGCCACTGCAGGATCCTTGCATGATCAAAGTAACGACGCCCTGTTCAAATGATTTAAATTCTATATTGCCTCCATCCATCTCAACTGCCGGTTTCACGTAGGTTTCGATCATTTGTTTGATTTTAACAACAATCTCAGCCTGTTCACCGCTATATTGCTGCGTCTCTTCAACTGAAAGTTGAGTTTTGATCTCGTCAAATCCTTCCTTTACAATTTCATTGCCCTCTTGCACATATTTTTTGATAAAATCTTTCAGGTCCAGCATAATGTCAGACCAATCAAAATTAAATTCCTTGGTGATGGTTACAAAATTATTGCAGATGTAAACACCCTTAACGTAAGGCAATCCAAAAAGTGCAGTTGCCAGGGGCGACCATTCCAAGGCCAATTCTTTCTGATCTTCCTTAAAATCTGCTGTTCTTTTGGCGTAAAGCATGGTATTGGTAACAAATTTCAGGGTTTCAGGATTTGGAGTTTGTTCTGTATAAAGCAATACAGGAGGTCTTTTAACTGAATCAGTGCTATTTTCCATTTTGTGTAATTAGAATTATTCTAAATAATTACAAAAGTAACAAAAATTCAATTCCTATGGTTTAATCAGGGTCTAAAATATCTTTTAAAATTCACTCAAAACAAGCACAAATAAGAAAAAGATTAAATTATAGAAAATAATATGTTTAATAAAAAACAACAAAAACAACCAAAAGGTTAAACAAAATTAAAGATGGATCTGTTATATACACATTATCTAATTTAAACTAACAAAAAAATGAAAACTAATTTGTTTACGTATTTATTTCTATTTATGACCTCGGCTTTGTTTTCGCAGAGAGTGCAGGTTATTCACAACAGCCCCGATGCTGCAGCTGCAACAGTTGATGTATGGGTGAATGGGGTAAAAGCTATTGACGATTTTGCCTTCAGAACAGCAACGCCATTTATTTCCCTTCCTGCTGGTACTACCAATGTAGGTATTGCTCCGGCAAACAGTACTGTGGTGACAGATACTATTGCCAATTTCACGTACAATTTGATGATGAACACAACCTATATCATAGTAGCAGAGGGAACATTATCAGGTACACCAACATACAATCCTTTTCTTCCTTTCCGTTTAAGTGTATATGCACAAGGAAGAGAATCGGCCGCAGCTGGAACAGTTGACGTATTGGTTCATCACGGTTCGACAGATGCTCCAACTGTTGATGTCAGAGCTCAGGATCCTTCAACGGTATTGGTTAACGACGCGTCTTTCGGTGATTTTGCCGGTTACCTGACATTACCTGTTGACAACTACATCGTTAGAATTACAGATGCTACAGGTTCAACTATTGTGCAATCATATCAGGTACCTTTACAAAGTCTTAATTTGGGAGGCAATGCATTAACAGTTGTTGCAAGTGGATTTTTATCACCTGGAACAAATAATAACGGACCCGCATTTGGTTTGTACGTAGCATTATCTACAGGAGGAGCGTTGGTTCCACTACCCGTAGCAGCACAACCCAGAATTCAGGTTATTCACAATAGTGCAGATGCTGCAGCTTCAACGGTAGATGTTTATGTAAATGGTACCCTAACTTTGAATGATTTTGCCTTCAGAACAGCAACACCATTTTTATCATTACCTGCAGGAGCTGTTAGTGTGGGAATTGCTCCAGGTAACAGTACTTCAGTAAATGATACAATTGCTAACTTTGGATATAACCTTTTGTCAGGCAACACTTATATCGTTGTTGCAGAAGGTATCGTAAGTGCAACAGGATACAGTCCAGCAACTCCTTTCGATTTGAAAGTGTATGGAATGGGAAGAGAAACAGCTGCTATGGCAATGAATGTGGATTTATTAGTTCATCATGGAGCTACAGATGCACCTACAGTTGACGTTAGAGGACAAGATCCTTCTACTATATTGGTAAATGATGCATCATTTGGTGATTTCGCTGGTTACCTGTCATTACCTGAAGATGATTATATCATCAGAATTTCTGCTGCGAGTGGATCTGTAATTGTTGCCTCTTATGCCGCACCGTTACAAACGTTAAATCTAGAAGGATTGGCGCTTACGGTGGTTGCTTCCGGATTTTTGAATCCTGCTACGAATAGTAACGGACCAGCTTTTGGTTTGTACGTTGCTTTACCAACGGGTGGACCTCTGGTACAATTACCTTCGGCTCCGCTACCTAGGTTACAGGCAATTCACAACAGCGCTGATGCTGCAGCGGCAACAGTGGATGTTTATGTTGGTGGTAATTTGGCTGTTAATGATTTTGCCTTCAGAACAGCAACACCTTTCCTTAGCTTACCAGAAGGTAGTATCAGTGTAGGAATTGCACCTGGTAACAGTACTTCAGCAAATGATACTATTGCCAACTTTGATTATAATTTATTATCTGGCAACACTTATATTTTGGTTGCAGATGGTATTGTAAGTGCTACAGGATATAGCCCTGCCACACCGTTTAACATTTATCCTTATGTGAATGGTAGAGAAATGGCAATGGACAGCAACACGGTTGATATTTTAGTACACCATGGTTGTACTGATGCTCCAACAGTAGATGTAAGAGCAGTTGACACAACAACTGTTTTGGTGAATGATTTGGCTTACAGCGAATATGCAGGTTATCTTTCCCTGCCAGAGAGTAACTACGTAGTCAGAATTACTGATGCAACCGGAGCTACGGTCGTTCAATCATATTCTGCTCCTTTATCTGCCTTGAATTTGGGGGGTAATGCCATTACTGTGGTAGCTTCAGGATTTTTAAATCCATCTTTGAACAGTAATGGTGCTGGTTTTGGTTTATGGGTTGCTCTACCTGCAGGTGGTCCATTGGTTGAGTTACCTGTATTTACAACCAGTGTAAATCAAATTGAGCAGATCGTTTCTGATTTGACCATTTATCCAAATCCTGCAAGCCAACAAGTATCGTTAAGCTGGGAGCAAAAAAGTACAGAAGAATTGTATTTGGTTGTGAACAATTTGTTGGGCCAAAGCGTTAAACAAATTAACTTAGGAAATTTACAGTCAGGAAGACAATTCATTCAAGTATCTACTGAGGATTTGTCAAATGGTATTTATAATTTCCAATTAGTTGGAAATAAAGGAACACAAACTGAAAAGGTTCAAATTGCAAAGTAGTTTTTAGGGTTTTTATAGAATTTTGTTAGCCCGTTCTCTCAGGAGAGCGGGTTTTTTATTTACCAGGATTGACAATCTTCATCATAATCTGTTTGTGATGAATATTCTGTTTGCGTCTTAATTTTTTCAGACTCTCTTTGAATGATAAGAAGTGCTAATTTGAAAGCGGCCAAATCCTCAGGATCTTGAAGGAGAATACGGCGAATTTTAGTTTCTGAAATATCTCTTTGATACAAGATTTGAAAAAGATAAGCATTTTGACTGGCCAACATTTTTTGTATGGGCTTGGATAAAAACCTGGCTAGCGCTTCAATATCAGTGAACTTATTATCTCCTAATTGAAAACCATAATTCTTTTCTAAATTATTGAGAAGGGGTAAATGCATCAACTACAATGTTAAAACGCCCTGACAGCCCTTACGCTGTAGGTGTTGCTTTTAATATAATCATTGGTAGAACCTGTAAAAAAAGAAAAACGCCAGGCATTGGTGGGAGATGATTCCATGGAAGACCAGTAATAACCTTGCAATAAAGGATCGCTATTGTTAATCACAGATAAAGCTCTATTGATATCATATCGTTGATTGTAGATCAGATTTAATTCATCAATTGATGGCAAATACCAATCGCTAAATCCGCCTGAACTATAATTTTCGCAGAGCAGGGCAGCACTTTGTGTATGTCCGGCTTGAGTGATCACAGAAGCTGTATTGGATTGCCCGTTCCAAGTGCTCTCTGCGGAAGGGCCAACTGCTGCATTGGTAATATTACTCCAGATGGAATTGGCAGCGAGATCTTCAATAGAAACGATAAGGCCATGTTCTATTTGATTTTGATCTTTATAAAGGTGAAAAATGATTCCACCCTCAAAAAACTCTCCGATATGATGATTGAATCCATTTGCTGCTTTTTTTGCATATAGTGCAAAAGGAACGCTTAAAAGTTCACTAGTCATGCTCAGCGTATAATTAAAACCTCCGCTTAAGTCCGTTTCTACCTTAATAAAGAATGGGCCTGCATGCCAGGGAATTGTATTAAAGCTTCCTGTGGTGGCAGACCCACTACCAACTTCCAACACAAGAAGACCATTTGTGTTGGTCGTGGCAGTATGTCTCTCAGCATAGAGCTCATTCCCATTACTTGAGCCTTGTAAAATAGCGATTCTGCATCCTACTGTTGAGTTGGCAAGTAAATTATTATTTGCATCTCTGATAACCGACTGAAAGGAGAACTTGTCAGGTAATTGTGCAGATAGGGTAGTGACTAAGCAAAAGAATAAAAACAATTGTAAGTATTTCATCTGATTAATGTTTCGTTATTTGAAAAGAATAGAGTTGGTTAGATATGTATAGTTTTACAAAATAAAGGCCAGGCACTAAATCCAGAGTTGAAATCTGTACAGGGAAAGAGCTTGACGTTTTTTCAAGAAGCAGTATCCCCAATTCATTAAAGAGCTGAATTTTAGTTTCATCTACATTTGAGGATGAATAAATAAGAAAAAATTCTGAACAGGGATTTGGACCTAATTTGAAAAAATCAGAATGAGATAAGTGTGCAATGGAAGTGACGATCGAATAGGGTTGTTGTACACCAAAGTAAATAGAGTTGGTACTATTTTCAGCGAGGGTATAGAGGGTTTGACCAACAGAAAAGCTCATTGAACCACCTGATCCGGCGATAGAGTTTCCGGCAGTACAGAGAGTTGATTGTGATTGTAAACAACCTGCAAGAACTAATAAAAAAAATAAAAGCAAGTAAAGTCTTTTCATTTATAACAAAATTTTGTCGTCTAGGATTAATTCTTGAGGGGATTGCTCATTTTGTAATATAATGATTGTACAGGTCGATTTTAATTTATTAAGAGAAGTAATGATAAAAGATTTTAATTCTGTATCAAGTTTTTCAAAACTGATCTCTAAAATAATAATTTTTCTTTTAGCTAACAAAGCTCTAGCAAAGCTCAGGGCGATAATTTGATTATAGGTAAGTTTTTGTCCCAGTTCTCCAATGGATAAATCTAAGTCAAGACCACCGGCCCAATTTTTTTGCATAGCCTCAAGTAATCTTTTTGCTTCATTTTTCCTTTCTATATTTGCCCCATTGGCAATGGCATGAACTACTCTGTTTCCATACAAGGGCCAATCCGTGGAGACAACTGTAATTTTTTTTCTGAGGGCTTTATTCGTTACTTTTTGAATTTCTGTTTTATGTATTTTAATTTCACCTGTATAGTTTCTGTAAATACCCAGAAAAAGCTTTGCCAGAGTCGTTTTACCCCGACCAGAAATTTGAGTGATTGCCTTGGACTTGATATCAAAATTAATACGATCAAATACCTGATTTTGGTCAAAGCCATAGGAAAGATTTCTGACAGAAATACTATTACCTCTTAATTTCTGAAGTAGGGAGGATTCATTTTCAGTTTCTTTTTCAGCATTAATAACATTAAATAGTTTTTCAAAAGAAATGCTTCCAACTTCCCAAATACTATATACCAGAAGTGTTCTGCGAAAGATAGGAAGTAAGGTAACAATTAGTAAAACAACCATCACCAGAGTGCTTGCAGAATGATTGGGTGTGATATAAACAAAAACTAGAATGGCGGATAACATCAGGTATACCATTGATCTGGATAAGGTCTGTATAAAACCATTTACAAAGTGAAATTGCAAACTTGTAAAGAGTATTTTTCTAACTTTCTTGACATATTTTTTGTAAACAACCCTTTCCTTATTAAAAGATTTGATGGCCAATATACTTCTCAGATGAAGGCTTACGAAAGAGAGTAGGGCAGATTTCAAATCTCTTCTTTTTACAGAAACCTTGTTGAGCCAAAGATTACTAATTAATAAAAGGAGAACGCTGCAAAAAAGAATTCCAAAAACAATTAAAAAAATATAAAAATCTATAGACAGTAAAACCAGAAGAGTAAGTACCAAGAAAGAAAAATCGACAAAAAATTGAAAAACACCTTTATTTATAAAGACTAATATTCCAGAAAGGTCACCGCTGTAACGCAATAAGTATCTACCGGTGCCTTTTTCATCGTAGGTGTTGTGATTAATATACAGTTGGTTTTGGAATAAAATTTTTCTAATTCTGTAAATAAATATTTCACTTAAGGCATTTCTCCCGAATAATTCGGCAAATTCGAAACAACCATAAATAACTACCAAGACAAAGAAAAACAACAGAAAATCAGGTATCGTCTGAATAAATTCAGTTGGTATAAAGTCAAGGAATACAGCCTTTTGTGAACTACTCCCAAAGACCATCTCAAAGTATTTGGAAATGGCAATGGGTAAGAGTATTTTCAATATGCTTGTGCAGATACCAAGTATAAATTGCAACAAGGATTGCCATTTATATCGAATAAAAAAGGAAAAAAGAATGGATCTTTTGTTATAAAATTGCATTATAGCTTACTTACCAGGTCCTTAATTTCAAAATTTTGTTCTGGGGTTTCTCCCTCAAAAATATGAATAACTTCAGGACTTGATAATAAATCAAGGGTTAAAATAGGTATATTTAATTTCTCTTTTACCTCATTGATGAGAAGAGGACTGGCAGTGAATAGTCCAGAGAGTGCTTTGGGGTAAATTCCCCAGGCGTGAAGGGTTTGGTATCCCAAGAGAGCACTCAGGCTATCTCCGCCGGAAAACATAACACTGTGTATTTTTTTAAGGAATGGTTTGTGTTTTAGCAACATGTTTGTTTCTCTTTGGAGAAGGCCATCTGCTATTTCTACAACGATATACTCAGGATTATCTTGTTCGGTTATTTCTACCAATTGATCAAATAAATCCAGTAATTCAGCCCGGGAACACATGTAGGTAGATGGATATCCAAAAAATGAAAAATCAGCGGCATACATAGCACCACAATCTCTTACCATTGCCCGGTCTTTTGAGTAGACAGTTCCTGTAAGTTTGAAATAAGCAACACGGTGTCCTGCATTTAGTATTCCCTTGCACAAAAAAGCAGCTGAGGTAGTTTTTCCACTGTCCATACTTGCTCCCAGCGATAAGATGATTTTTGATTTTAGTGGTCTTGTGGGGCTAAATTTCATCCGGGGTTGATTTCTGTAAAGTGTATTGAAAACTTTTCCATCAACCTGCACATAGCCAACCATTTTCAATTGAGTGGGACCTTTTTTCAAGAGGCCGGCATGTAAAGATTTTACCTGACCTACCACGCCACCCTTTCCTAAGATATCATATATTTCTAAGGGACCATCTGGGACATAGCCCTCAATTTGTCCCGTAGCGTATCTGTTGCCGAAAGCGCACATAATCCAATCGCCGGGATATATGGCACGGCTGTTTCCGTTTGTTCCCTGAATCGAAGGGTGTTTTCCAATTTGTAAAACTTCAAAAATGGCAACATCACCAACCTTGGGCTTGTATTTATGAATGATTTTCTCATTAATCTCATAATGTTGTACATCTTTACAAATTATCGATATCTTCAGTCTTTCTTTCTTTATTTCTGTCGTCAACATTTTTTTGAGGGAGTTTTATTTTAATTCTGTAGGTGATACTCAAACCAAAGGTGAAATAATTATTAAAGGGTTGCTGTGTTTTAAAATCTGATGGATTAAAAGGGTATTGTATTTGAGAAATGTCAATTTGTGGCTTGTAATTAAGTTCAGTATAGGGGATCGGTAAATTAAATTCCCATTGCTGAATAAAATACAGCGTAAAGGAAATGGGTTGTTTTTTAAATGGGCGTACACTAAATCCAGTTTTCAAACGAAATCTATGAATTCCATTTGGAGCGTTTGAGGCAATCAAATTACCCTCATTGTCATAATATTCCACAGGCCGGCCTCCGAGATAGCAGTAGAAAGAGCTACCAATATAGGGAGAGAAACGCCAAGGCCATTTAGAATTACTGTACCGTAAAGTGGTATTGTAATTTATTCTCGCACGATGTTTTTCGGGAGAAGGAAAAAATACCTGAGCCTCTATTTCGTGACTTAATTTAAGTTGGGGTATTTTCTTTGAAAGAGGATGGCTGAAATTGTAAAAAAGATTGACTCTATGAAATGTACCTAAATCAAATAAACCCTTTTGTAATCCTAATTCATTAAAATTGCTTTGCCAGGGGTAATTGGAGAAGGAGTATTCCAAATGTAACCAATGTACTCCCAGTAATTTGTAACTCAAAGAGAAGTCGGTCTGTTGAAAACCTAATTTGTAAGAAGGCAAATCAAAACTGTAGAGCTGAGTGAACCCAGCCTTGAAATTTTTGCCAATATCAATATTAATATTATAATTAATCCAGTTTTTAGTTTCGTTACTTAAGTCCTGAGATTTTAATAATACACTAAAGAACATGACGACCCATAGGAGCAAGCCGTTTATACGTTTCATTATTTGTTGATTATTAAGTCTGGAACTAAAATCGTCTGGTAACTGCTATCAATCAAAACATTTCTGCTTACAATCGTCTGACCGGAAGGAACTGAATTGTCATTGGAATAAGCATAAATGGTATAGGTTCCCTTGGGTAATTCATTGAATTCGAAGGAGCCATCATAATTGGTTCTCAGGCTGGTAAAATAAGTAAAGCCATTATCATAAATGATATAAACTCTTTCATCGGGAGCAAAATAACGATTGTTGCCATCGTCAGCAACAACTCTTCCTCTAATTTTAGAATGACCGGTAGCATTGTTATCCTTTATGATGATTTCACCTAAATCGATTTGTTCATTGTCTTTTGTAATTTGAATTGATTTCATGACAGGAGCAAAACCCGAACTCTGATTAGGTTCCTCAGAATAGGCAAAAACAGTATAATTGCCTGGCTTTAAACCACTAAAAGTAAAGCTCCCATCATAATTGGTGTTCAAATCATCCCCGTTGCTTGCATTATTACCAAAAATGATGTATACATTTTCATCTGATGCAAAGGATGAATCCTTTAAAATACTATAGTCGGAATTATAGTGATGTATCTTAACCCGTCCATGAATCGTCGCATTTCCACCATAACCTGCTTCTTGCTGGCAGGAGAGAAAAAAGGAACATAAAAGGGTTGTAAACAAATATTTGTAAAATTTCACCATGCAAAAGCAATTAATATTTTGAATAAAAATTAATAAGCGTAATAATATTAACGGCTAATTTAATTTAAGAATACTTATTCAAAGAATTTTTGATATAAAATTTTTGTTATGTTTAAAATTAATCCAGTAAGAATAGTATTGCTTCTTCTAGCATGAGATTGGAAATCTCGTGACCTGTTTTGGGAATTATTTTCATCGTCATTGAAAAAGGGATTTGTTCTTGATCCGCATAGGATTTAAGTTGTGCAAACCAATTTTTAGCCCGATTGATCCTATTCTTTCCCTGGAGGATATCTAAATTAACATCCTTGTATTCTTCTCGAAAACTACCTTGTTTATGATCTTTTTCTCCCACCAAAAGGAGAATTTTTTGTTTGCATAGAGCCTTGAGATTAATCTTGAAATCTGGCAAAATATTTTTTAATTCCAATCCCAGCGGGTATTCCAATTTTTCATCGGGCCACATATACCATCCGGAAGCACCAATAATGGCTTTATCAATCTTGTTGGGGTGGAAGGCACAATATCTGTGAACAAATTGACCACCGCCGGAAAACCCAAATAAGGAGATTTTGTCAGTTCGAACATTTTTCAAGGATTGTCCCACTAAGCCAACAAGTTCATTCAATCTAAGGTCGGATCTGATTCCGGAAAGATTTAACCTTTGGTAATCGTTGTTAAATATTTTTTCGTCATAGTGTGGCGCGAGTAAGATATATTGATTTTGGTCTGCAAAATCAACCCATCTTTTAATATTTTTTAGAGTGGTTGCCTCTCCTTTTGCTCCATGATCATTTCCTGTGAACCCATGAATAATGCTGAGCAGCCGATATTTCTTCTGATCACTGTAATTTTTGGGGACATATACAAAATAGCGTTGACCATCAGAAAATTTGTATTTGTGTAAGCCTAATTTAAAGTATTCCGGCGCTACTTCTTTCGGCGACTTCTTCGCTTTTTGTAAGGTATAAACGGAAATACCAGCAATTAAAACGCCAAAGAATGCGGAAGCCAAAAGTAAATTAGACATGTTGCGTGCATTAATGTCTGCAAAAATAGATTTTTCAGGCAGGATTTAATGAAATCTGGACAGACTATTTATTTTTCCTTTTTGGTAAAATGAATACAAACACCCAAATTAAACTGGAGCGTATTAAAATTGGTACTGCTTGCCAGTTTTTCCATCGGTTTGTTTAGATCTGGGCTCACAAGGAACCCGCCACTAAAAACAGAAGCATTGGAAGTAGTATTGATTTCGTCAACAAATTGGATTTGGGTGTTAAAAACACTGGCTGTCTCCAATTCATTTGTGACTTCCCCCGTACTTAATTTCACCTCATCCCATTGAATCATTTCAGCTGACTTGGATTTGATTCGCAATCCTGTATATCTTACTTCAAAAAAGAAATTAAAATTTTCATTAGGCCATTTCACCTGAGCGCCGATGTAACCTTCAAATCCAACCGTGGGGCTCCCGCTTACGCGACGTACCTGCGTAAAACTCAGGTCTAGATTGGGATCTGTTTTTTGATACTCCAGATAGGTGTATCCAGCTAGGGGAATAACGACACCTGCACCGGCATAGGGTTGAACAATCCCTTTATTGGCCCGAACAAAAAAAGAAGGAGCCAGTCTGAATTGTTGCGTGTAGGCATAATACATTTCTGTTCTATTTCCTGGTTTGATGATTTCCTGTACCATTTTTTTCTGTCCGAATAAATAGTGCATCTCTAGATCAAAACCAAAATTTTGCTGAAATACATAACCGCCGGATAGCTTAATCTGTCCTCCGGCACCCAGGCTACCATAGGTATTCGTGTTGGAGAAAAGACGATCTACACCTGTGGAATCAGTTATATAAGAAAGGGTCGGGTTTGTAAATTGCTCCGTATTTACAGAAAAACCGTAGCCTCCCCCCACTTTGAGATAAGCCTGAGCCTGGATGAAGAGCGAAAAAAATAAGCTTAGAAATAAAAAAGATAGGATGGATTTCATAGGAATTGTTTTCTAAAAGCTAATGATTTGCTGCAGCGAAGGGATTAAATTTTTACTTTATCGTGAAATATAGTAATTTTGATTTGTAAATATCGCTGAAAATTAAAGTACTATAAATGTAGTTTCTTTTTCATTTAAATAAAAGTAATACCACTAGTTTTCAGAATATCGAAAGGAATATATGAGGAAAATCGCAATAAAAAATATACTAAATAGCGCTAAATCCTTAGAAAATTTGGCTGAAAGCTTATCCGAAAATTTTGAAATTGTATTAGATCTTCTGCTCAGCAGCCAAGGGAAAATTATTTTCATGGGTTTAGGTAAATCTGGTTATGTTGCCATGAAAACAGCAGCTAGTTTTAACAGCGTAGGTTTTTATGCGGCATACTTACATCCAACGGAGGCATTGCATGGCGATTTGGGCATCATTCAAGACAATGATATTTTATGCAGTATTTCACAATCGGGAGAAACAGAAGAAATGTTGCTGGTTTTACCTTATTTAAGGAAGAAAAAAATTCAACACATTTGTCTCACGGGCAACCCTCAATCAACTCTGGGTCAAAATGCGGATATCTGCCTGACATCAGCTGTAGAAAACGAAGGAACAATGATTCGGAACCTCCCAATGGCTTCCATTATCACCTCAATGGCTCTCCTCGATGCTTTATTGGCTTGTTTGATAGAGAAAAAGAATCTTTGTTACGAAGATTTTGCCCGACTGCATCCGGGTGGCTCCTTAGGGAAAAAGCTCAACACAAATGTCAATCAGCTTATGCTGACACAAAATCTTCCAACCTGTGCCCCTGACTATACGCTGGATCACCTATTGAGACTTATATCTCAAGCCTCCTTTGGATTGGCTCTTGTTGTGGGGCCAGAGAATAA